>JAGVUW010000193.1 GCA_019136035.1 Verrucomicrobiota bacterium
GGCGCGGCAGGCCGGCGCGGCGCCGGTGCGGGCGCGGATGGCCTCGGCGAGGCGCGCCGCGGCGGCGGTGCCGGCCGCGTCGGATGGGTGCAGGATGAGGCTGCAGCTCTGCCCGGCGCGGACCAGCGGGGTCTCGGGCGGGTCGACCTTGACCTGAGTGAGGTTGGACAAGGTGCCGATGGGCGGCCCCAGGCGGAGGTTGTCGAAGACCGCCTCGATGTCGGTCTCGTCCTCGTGCGTGCCGATGATCAGTTCGATGCGGTCCACGGCCGAGGCCACGCGGTCCTCGACCATGGCCGGCTCCCAGGCGACGCCTTCCGGGCAGAGGCTGTGCTGGAAGCGGAAGGTCTGCCACTCGGCGGTCAGCGGGCTGGCCCACGTCGCGAAGCTCCAGGCCGGCTTGGTTTCCCCGCGGTTGTAGGCGCGCAGGTAGAAGGCCTTGGCCTCGGGGGTGCCGCTGCGGGCGTCGAGGTGCAGTGCGGCCTGGCGCAGGTCGATGGGCGCGGGGAGGGTGACGAACACGGAGAAGTAGTGGTTGCCCTCGGCCACGGCCGACCGGCAGTTCAGGCGCAGCGCCGCGGTGCCCTCGGTGGTGCGGCCCTCGCCCTGGACCAGCTCCAGGGCGAAGCGTGACGACGGTACGCCGAGGGCACGTCGGAGGCCGTCCGTGCTGTCGAAGGAACACATCACCTCGGCGGCGCCGGCGGCCAGGGCCCCGGCCAGACACAGGGTCACAAAGATCTTCCGCACCGTCATCTCTCCTGATCAGGGGCGCCCAGCCGCGACAGCTCGACGACCCGCGTCTACAGTATGCACAGCCGACTCCGCCCGCGGGGCTCCGGCCCCGGCCGGAGCAGTACCCGCGCCGCGCTTCCGGACCGCTCGCAACCATGATACAGAAGTGCCCACACTGCAAACGCGATGTCGTCTTCAGCCGGCAGATCTGTCCGGCCTGCGGGCACGCCTCGCCGGAGCAGGCGCGCGGCGAGGCGACCTACATGCGACCTACATGGGCGAGGCGGCGCGGCGCGGCGGAGCGCCGTTGTACACCGAGGAGATGGAGACGCGGATGAACGCCGTGCAGCGTCGCGGCCGTCTCCAGACCGGCCTGGTCATCGGCATGCTCCTGGCGCCGCTGGTGGCCTGGAACGCGGTCGAGCTGTTCTGGCTGCGGCCGCGGCCGCTCCCCGCGGCGTTGCTGGCCGGCCTGGCCTGGCTGGGCTGGCGGCTGTGGCATGGCCGCCGGGCGACGCGGCTGCCGCTGGGCGTCCTGGCTGCCCTCAGCGGCCTGACTGGACTGGCGATGCTGGCCGCCGGGCGCGCCGATAGGAATCCGGTGTGGTTCCTGGCCTGCCTCGTCTTCGGGTTGGTCTACCTCTGGTGCGGCTGGATCCTCCTGCGCTCGCGCGACCTCCCCGAGTGGCTCGCCTATCAGCACCACCGGCAGGCCGACGAGTAGGGGCCGCACACCCGAATCAGGTCTTCCGGCAGGCGCATATTTCCTGTCAGGGTGAGGGGTTGCTCCCCAATGCCCCAAGGGGGCTTCGTCACCACAGCCCAGGGTCGCGGTACCTCCGCCACCCTGGGAGAGTTCGTGGCCATGAAACCCAACCCCAAAGAGGGTTGTGTCTGTGGATCGCCGGATCTGACGCACTGGCGCCCTGACGCAACCCCATTGGGGTTGAACGGGCAGGATGGGATCGAGACCCAGGGTAGCGGCATGGCCGCAACCCTGGGCTGAGGGACGCAATCCCCTTGGGATAGGGGAACCGCCCTGCGAACGCCCTCGTCGAGACCTGTCCGTGGCGGAATCCAAGAAAGGCAGGGCGGATGGCCCGCCCGCCGTTCTCGCCGGAAACGCACTTGACGGGAGAGCCAGAACCCACTGACGGCAAATGCCCCTAGAACGCCGCAGGCAGGCAAGCGGATTCACCGCGCCGCCGGTGCACGTTCCCCGGCATCCCGGGAGTCACGCCGGCGCGGGGGTGAACTGCATGAGCCGGAGCCACTCGGCGCAGCTCTCCTTCCAGGTGCAGGCGTCGGTGCCGTTCCAGCCGTGGCCCCAGCCGTGCTGGCCGCCGGGGTAGATGTGCAGTCCGAAGGGCACGCCGCAGTCGGCCAGGGCGGCGGCGAAGCGCAGGCTGTTGGCCACCGGCACGGCGGTGTCGCGCATCGAGTGCCAGAGGAAACACGGCGGCGTCCGGGCGGTCACGTGTCGCTCATTGGAGAACCGCGCCAGGAGTTCCGGCGGCGCGTCCGGCCCGAGGAGGTTGGCGGCTGAGCCGCGGTGTGCCGCCTCGCCGTCGAGGGTGATCACCGGGTAGCACAGGACCGCGAAATCGGGGCGGCACGACACCGCGTCGACGGCGTCGACCGCCGCGACGTCCGCCTCGTCGAAGTGCGTGGCGACGGTCGAGGCCAGGTGGCCGCCGGCGGAGAAGCCCATGATGCCGATCTGGTCGGGGCGCACCCGCAGGCCTTCGGCCTGGTGGCGCAGGACCCTGACAGCACGTTTGCCATCCAGGACCGGCCAGGGATAGCGATAGGGCCGCACCCGGTAGGTCAGCACAAAGGCGTGCAGGCCCAGGCCATTAAGCCAGCGCGCCATCGGCTCGCCCTCGCGCTCGACACGACAGCCATAGCCGCCACCCGGACAGACGACGACCGCCGCCCGCGGCGCGGACCCGGGAATACAGTACGGCGTCAGGGAAGGCACGTCCGGGGACAGCGACAGGTCCAGGCCAGGGGCTTCGTTCCACAGGGTGATCATACGGCGTCTCCCAGTCACGGCGACGGCATGGCGGCGCCGCCGCGCGCTGCGCCATACCTTGCCCCCCCAAAGCGGCCTTTGCCAAGCCCGCCGCACGGCGCGGCCGGCCCGCAGGGGTGACTGATCCGACTGATCTGACAGGTCTGACAGGTCTGGCGATTTCCGGCATTCTGTGGCCGGGGCTCCGGCGGGCGCGAGCCGCGAGGTGTGGTATCTTGGCGACGATCTCGATCACGGACGGGTAGTGCGTCTCATTGAACAGGAGGACCATGCCGGACCCAGCCACGCCTCCGGCGCCGGCCGCCGCCGGGCGCCACGATCCGTACGCGGTCTTTCGCCGGCCGCTCTTCCGGCGCTTCCTGCTGAGCGCGTTGCTGGTCAACATCGGCACCGCGGCGCAGAGCCTGGCCATCGGCTGGGAGATGTACCAGCGCACCGACCGTGCCCTCGCTCTGGGCCTGATCGGCCTGACGCAGGCGGTGCCGATGCTGCTGTTCACCCTGCCGGCCGGCTATCTGGCGGACGTCTTCGACCGCCGCCGCGTCATGGTTGCCGGCCTGGTCGGCACCACGCTGACCTCGATCGCGCTGGCCGTCTTCAGCCACCAGCGCGGCTCGATACCGATCATGTACGCGCTGTTGTTCTTTGACGCCGCCTTCCACCGCCTGGCCGGCCCGGCCGGCGCCGCGCTCCTGCCGCAGCTCGTCCCGGCCAGCCTCTTCGAGGCCGCCGTGAAGTGGCGTACGACGCTGTTCCACCTGGCCGCGGCGGTCGGCCCGGCCGTGGGCGGCGCGATCCTCTCGCAGAGCATCACCGCGGCCTACCTGTTCAGCGCCGCCACGACGACCATTCACATCGTGGTCGTGTCGTCGCTGCGCCTCCCCGAGAGCACCCGGTCGCGGCGCGGTCAGATGCTCCGGCAGCTCGGCCAGGGTCTCGCCTTCGTCTGGCGCCAGAAGCTGGTTCTCGGGGCCGTGTCGCTGGACATGGTCGCGGTGCTCCTGGGCGGCGCCGTCTACCTCCTTCCGGTCTATGCCCGCGACATCATCCACAGCGGCCCCTTCGGCATGGGCCCGGAGCAGCTCCTCGGCAGCCTGCGCGCGGCGCCGGCGGCCGGCTCGATTGCCATGGCCCTGATCCTGGCACATCGGCCACCCATGCGCGGCGCCGGGCGGGCCATGCTCTGGGCCGTGGCCGGCTTTGGCGTTGCTACCGTCGTCTTCGGCTTCTCACGACACTTCTGGCTCTCCTGGGCGATGCTCTTCCTCACCGGCTTCTTTGACAATATCAGCGTCGTGGTGCGGCATACCCTCGTGCAGTTGCGCACGCCGAACGAGATGCGCGGACGCGTCTCGGCGGTGAACTCGATCTTCATCGGGTCGTCCAACGAGCTCGGCGGCTTCGAGTCCGGACTGGTGGCGCAGGCCTTCGGACCGGTCGCCTCGGTGGTCAGCGGCGGCATCGGCACCCTGGTGGTGGTCGCCGCCTGGGCAAGGCTCTTCCCAGCCCTGCGGCGCTTCGACACCCTGAGCGAGCCCGACCCCGCGCCGCCGGTCAGCCCCGCGCCGTAGCCCGTCGCCTGGTGGCGCCCTTCCAGCCGCTGCGGCGGCACGCGGCGCCTGCGGCGCCCCCAGGCCAGGTCTGACGGGTCCGGCGGCCCCGGCGGTGTCCCGGCGGGCGTCCCGGCGGGCGCGGCCTATGGGCGACGGCGTGGCCGCTGACCGGGCGCCTCCTGGCGCCTGCAGGGCTGATCGAAGATCGCGTCAGTGCTCGCCTGGTCACCCTGAAGGGGTGCCAGATCGTAGCCGGGGGTCGCGCGAGAGCACGACCCCCGGAAACGCGAACCCACAACCCACGCACCCTGAAGGGGTGCCAGAACCGGACTTTCAAACAGGGTGGCACTCATTGGCGGCGCGGGGCATGTCGGCTACGTCACCGAGGGCCTCAAGGTCCTGCCCGAGGCGAGTCTCTGCGCGGTGGCTCCGGGCTGCCCGGAGGAGGATATCAGCCTCCTGCAGTGCCTGGGCGCCGCTCCGGGGGTAACGGTTCACGCCGACTACCGCGACCTGCTCGACCGGGAGCGTCCGGACATCGTGGCGGTGTCGCCGTTCTACCACCTCCACGCCGAGGTCGCTGTGGCGGCCCTGCAGGCCGGCGCGGCCGTCTACTGCGAGAAGCCCCTGGCGCTGACGCTGGAGTCCCTGGCGCGGGTGCGCGCGGCGGTGGCGTCGTCGGGGCGGCCCCTCGGGATCATGCTGAACTACCGCTACCTCCCCGCCTTCCTGACGGCACGGCGCCTGGTGGCCGCGGGCGCCATCGGCACGCCGACCGTCGGCTACGCCCAGAAGTCATACAAGCGCGGCCGCCGGCCGGACTTCTACCGCCAGCGCTCGACCTTCGGCGGGATCATCCCATGGGTCGGCATCCACGCCATCGACTTCACGCGCTGGATCAGCGGCTGTGAGATGGTCAGCGTCGACGCCCGCCATGTGAAGCTGCATCACCCCGAGTACCCCGGCATGGAAGACGCGGCGACTTGCCAGTACGCGCTGGACAACGGCGGCAGTGCGGTCCTGAGCTTCGACTTCCTGCGGCCGCCCGGCGCGCCGAGTCATGGCGACGACCGCCTGCGCCTGGTTGGCGACCGCGGTGCCCTGGAGATCCGCGGCGACCGCCTCGAACTGATCGACGCCGAGGGGGCCCGCGAGGTGGCCCCGGAGGCGCCGCCGCTGGGGCCCTTCGCCGACTTCGCCGAGTCGGTGCGGGATCCGGGGCACGCCTGTGCGATCTCGGCGGGGGAGGCCCTGCGCGTCACCGAGATCGCGCTGCGGAGCCGCGACGCGGCGGACTCCGGACAGCGCCAGGCGCTCGTATGAACGATCGCGCGGAAGCCCGACTCCCGCATAGGGGGATTTCACCGCAGAGGACGCTGAGTAACGCAGAGGTAGGGATGGTGAGGGAATGTCCCGAGCGATCTCTTCCGCGGTGCACCATCCGATGCTCTTTGTCATCATCCTGGTCGTGATCCTTGTCTTCCGGTGGGCTCTTGGAGTCATTCCGCCGGGGCCTTGCATCCGATGCTCTTTGTCGTGATCCTAGTCGTGATCCTTGTCTTCCGGCGGGCTCCCGGAGTCATTCCGCCGGGGCCTTGCATCCGATGCTCTTTGTCGTGATCCTAGTCGTGATCCTTTTCTTCCGGTGGGCTCTGGGGGTCATTCGGCCGGGGCCTTGCATCCGATGCTCTTTGTCTTGATCCTAGTCGTGATCCTTGTCTTCCGGTGGGCTCTGGGGGTCATTCGGCCGGGGCCTTGCATCCGATGCTCTTTGTCGTGATCCTAGTCGTGATCCTTGTCTTCCGGTGGGCTCTTGGGGATTGACGAGGATCCGGACAAGGATCAGGACTAGGATGGGGAGGGAGAGGGACGAGGATGACGACAAGGATCGGGACTAGGATGGGGAGGGGAACGACAGAGATCAGGACCAGGATCAGGACTAAGATGGGGAGGGGGAGGGACGAGGATCTCGGGAGGGATCAAGGCTCGGAATGGCAGCGGGACAACGATACCACGACAGGAAAGGGGCAACGACTATGAGTGATCAATCGCCGGTGCGGGTTCTTCTTGTGGGTATTGGCGGCTATGGCCAGACCTATGTCAATGCGCTGCTGGACCAGCCGCAGCCGGAGCGGGCGCGTCTGGTGGGGGTGGTCGATCCCTACGCCGAGCGCTGCAAGCGCCTGGCGGAGATCCAGCAGCGCGGGGTACCGGTGTTCTCGAGCCTGGAGGAGTTCCGGGCGCAGGGCCAGGCCGATCTGGCGGTGATCTCGTCGCCGATTCACCTGCACTGCCGGCAGACCTGCGCGGCCTTGGCGGCGGGCTCGAATGTCCTCTGTGAGAAGCCGGTGGCGCCGACGATTCAGGAAGCCCGCCGCATGCAGGAGGCCGCCTGTCGGCACGGCCGTTTCGCCGCGGTTGGCTACCAGTGGTCGTTCAGTCCGGCGACGCAGGCGCTCAAGCGCGACGTCCTGGCCGGGCGTTTCGGGTCGCCGCGGCGTCTGCGCACCCTGGTGCTCTGGCCGCGGAATGAGGCGTACTACGCCCGCAACAACTGGGCCGGGGCGTTGAAGAGCGCGCAGGGCGATTGGATCCTCGACAGCCCGGTCAACAACGCCACGGCACATTACCTCCACAACATGTTCTTCATCCTGGGCGACAGCCAGGGCCGCAGTGCCACGCCCGTCCGGCTGCAGGCCGAGCTCTACCGCGCCAACCCGATCAGCAACTACGACACCGGCGTCGTCCGCGCCTGGACTGCCGATGGGGTCGAGGTACTCTTCTACTGCACCCACACCACGGCGCGCCTGCGCGGACCCGAGTACGTCTTCGAATTCGAGCGCGGCCGGGTGTGCTACGACACCGCGTCGAAGCACATCGTGGCGACCTTCGCCGACGGCACCCGCCAGGATTACGGCAGCCCCGACGACGACACCACGCGGAAGCTCTGGGACTGCGTGGCGGCAGTCCGCGGCGGCGCGGTTGCCTGCGATGTCGAGGCGGCTTCGGCGCATACCCTCTGCATGAATGGCATGCAGGAGTCGGCCGCGCCTGCCGGCTTCCCGGCCGAGATGGTGTCGCGCCAGGGCGCCGAGGGCGCCCGGGTGACCGTCGTCGACGGCCTGGACACGGCTCTCGAGCAGGCCTACGAGCGCGGCGTCCTGCCCGCCGAGATGGGGCTGCCGTGGGCGGTGGCCGGCCGCGAGGTCGACCTGCGCGGCTACGCCGAGTTCCCGCGGGCGTGAGTCGCGGTCAGCGCGGCGTCCGCGGCGTGGCCGAGTGTCCGCCGCGGCGCCGCCCTTAGGAAGACATGGCAGTGCAGCTCGCACGGTTCACGCGAAGGCATCCACGAGCCGCAGCGGCGTCGACAGCACCACGACGCGGTTGTCCATACGAGGAGGCTCTCTCATGAGCGAATCGAAGGCTCCCGGGGCCCTGCCGGCGCCTCTGCACGGCGTCGCCGCGGCGATCGCCGCCGACATCGTCGCCTACCTGCAGCGCTGCCAGGATCTGCGCGCCGGCGAGTACTACGGGTCCTTCTGGAGTGAGAAGGCCTACCACGGGCCGCTGCTGGACTACCACGCCGGCGGCAGCCACCACCACCGCAGTGCCGGCAGTGGCGGCCTCGGGCTGTGGCTGGCCGGCCGCGGCCGTGATGACGAGGCGCTGCGGCGCCGGGCCGAGATGGCCTTCGATTGGCTGGCCGCACGGCAGCGGCCGCGCGGCGGCTTCGTCGAGGTGCAGAACCGCGAGGTGCCGTCGGACTGGGAGTACACCGGCCTCGAGGAGCTGAGCACCATCGAGACCGGCTTTGTCGTCCACGGTCTCGGGCGGGCCCTGCTCGACGGCCTGGCGCCGCAGAAGGCCTACATGGATCTCCTGCAGCGCGCCGGGCATTGGCAGCTCTCGATCGAGTGGCCGCCGGGGTCGGGCGTCTTCCCGCACCACGAGCGCAGCCCGTACAACACCCTCAACGCCAACCTGCACGCCGCCGAGACCCTGGCGCTGGCCTTCAGGGCCCTCGACCGCGTCTACGGCCGGCGCCTGAATATCTTCCTGGAGGGGGCCCGGCGGGCGGTGGCGCGGACCATCGCCTGCCAGTGGCCGGATGGCTGTATGCCCTACCGCGAGGGCCGTGGCAGCACCATCAACTACACCAGCCTGGTGCTGTGGTGTCTGATGAACACCCTCGAGGTCCTTCCCGACCACGACCGGCGCGTCCTCGCGGGCACCGGTGACCTCGAGGCGGTCCAGGACCGCGCCTGCGCCTACCTGCGGGAGAGCATCGACGACGACGGCCGCCTGCGCTGGGAGGAGCGCGAGACCTCGACCGCGAAGTACAACCTCTGGACCTACCTGATCACGGCGAACGTCCTCTGGCGCCGCGGCGGCGAGGCGAACCGGTCCGCCGCGGCGCGGCTCCTGGATCAGGCCTTCGGGCTGCGCACCGCGTCGGGGCTGCTGCCGATGCGCGACCGCGGCGAAGAGATCACCGAGTGCGCCTTCATGCAGGCCGACATGCTGCTGTTCCTGCAGCCGCTCACTGCCAGTTGTTGAAGGGGTCGTTGAGCAGGATCCGGGAGTGCACCCAGCTCAGGGTCTTCCAGTCGGCATGGCCGTCGTAGTAGGAGAAGGTGTTGCCGTTGTTGTGCTGGCCTATGAGGGTGTACTTGCCGTTGGTGCCGTAGTTCGTGTTGGCGGGCAGGAGATTGCGGTAGTAGCCGGTGTACCAGAGGTAGTAGTAGCCGCCGTCGGCGAAGACGTTGGTGGCGCTGGGGGTCTTGATCTGGGAGCGGCGGTGCGGGTAGTACCAGGTGCTGCAGAGGTAGTTGTAGGCGTAGCCCATGTAGGCATCGTGGCCGCCGTCATAGGTATCCACAGCGCGGCTCGGGCAGGTATAGACTTCGGTGCTCTTAAGGTAGGTGAAGAAGCCCTCGGTCCAGTACTTCGTGCCGCCGTCGACGAGATGGTTCAGCCCCCACTCGTCGTTGTCATCCATGTACATCTGGAGGGTCAGCCCGAACTGCTTCTGGTTGTTGACGCACTGGGTGGTTCGAGCCTTCTCGCGGGCCTGGGCCAGGGCCGGCAGGAGCATCGCCGCCAGAATCGCAATGATGGCGATGACCACCAGGAGCTCGATCAGGGTGAACGAACGTGACGACGGCCTCTTAACCATGGTCTGTCTGCCTCAAACCTCGATGACTCGGTGATGACAGTCCGCCGGATGTCCCTGGCGCGGAGCCCGTGCTCAGGCGTGGCGACGGCGCCCTGCCTGGCGGTGCGTTTCAAGGACTTCTGGCCCACGCTTCAACGTAAGCGCTTAAGGTATATACGCGCAGCCCCGCCCGCAATGGCCGCGGCAGGGCAAATGGACGATTATGGCGTCGGGATCCCGGGGTGGGATGGCTGACAGAAGGCGACGGAATATGGCAGAGAGGGAATAGAAGGAACAGAACGCGACAATCAACACATCCCCTCGGCATCCCTGACGGCTCCGGCCGGCTCTGGTGGCGCGTCGCGCTGATGGGGGCTGCCGCGTCCTGGCGGGCGCGACGTGCCTTTGTCGGCTGGGCGCAGGGAGAACCCCACCGCGAGGCACCGCCGTGCGGCGCTGGCGGAGCAGCCGCGCCGCAGTGGGTTCTGCGAAGGACCCCGGCCAGCCGGGCGGGCGGTCACTGCCAGGTATTGAAGGGGTCGTAGCGGCCGGTGCGAGCGTGCACCCAGACGAGGGGTTTCCAGTCGGCATG
>JAGVUW010000730.1 GCA_019136035.1 Verrucomicrobiota bacterium
CGCCTTGGCCCAGCCATAGCGTCCGGCGTTCATCGCCGCGTTCCGACGCATGGCGGCGGTGACCAGGCGGCTGTGCTCTTTGCGCAGGTCAGCCGCGAGGAAGGCCGCCATGTCGGCCGGCAGTGCCTTGAGCGCGGTGGTCTTGCGCTGGAGGGGCTGGTTGCCCAGCGGACTCGGGGCACCCGCGACCGGAGATGCTGCCAGGGCGAGTGCCATGGCGGCCACGTGACTGCAACGGATGGTCATCGGCACGGTCCCCCGTTCGGCTGCTGTCCTGCCCCGGGCAGCGCTGTCGGCCCGCCTGCGGGCGGGCTCGCGGCATAGTGTAGCCCCGCAAGGCGCCACCGCGAAGAGAGTCGCGGCGGCGCGGCGCCCGGCCGGCGCCGCGGACCCGCGTGCCCGGCGACGCGCTCCCTGGTGTCCCCAGGCTCTGGGTCTCGAGCCCGCCGGAAAGGGACACAAGCGACACAAGGGACTTCAGGTTGGGGGCCGCCGCAGTCCGCACTGTCCCCGGTGTCCCTGGTGTCCCCGGTGTCCCCGGCGTCCCTGGTGTCCCCGGTGTCCCCGGTGTCCCTGGCGTCCCTGGTGTCCTTGGCGTCCCTGGTGTCCCCGGTGTCCCCGGTGTCCCTAGTGTCCCTGGTGTCCCTGGCGTCCCTCTCCCGGGCGGCGCCGGGGACCTATCTGACCGGCGCCGCTCTGAGTCGCCGCGAGAGGGCTCCGGCGCGCTCGGCGTAGTCGCGGAAGAGCTTCAGGTAGGTCTGGTAGTCGCGGTACGAGACCCCCGGCGGGGTCTGGTGGTCGCAGCCGATCAGGAAGCCGCCCTGGGCGGCGACGGGCAGGAGGCGTTCGAACTCGCGCCGCATGGCGTCCTCGCCCTTGTCCATGGTCATCTTGTCGAAGTGTCCGATGAAGACCATCTCAGGCTGCTGTCGGCGCAGGGCGCCGATATCGACGCCGGCCTGGCGTTCCAGGGGCAGGACCCCGCCCAGGCCGGCCTCGGCGAACCACGGCGCCGCGGCCGCGATATCGCCATCGGAATCGATGATCGGCAGCACCCCGTGCCGGCGCAGCGCCGGTATGACGCGGTCGTAGTACGGCCGCATGAAGGCGTCGAAGAGCTCCTTCGAGAGCATCGGCCCGCGGTTGTAGCTCATGTCCTCGCCGAAGGTCATGAAGTCGGGTGTGCAGATGGCGCAGACCTGCTCGATGACCTTGAGAATCCAGGTTGCCAGGTCGGCATTGATGCGATGCATCAGCTCGGGCTGGTCGTAGAAGGCGAAGAGGTGCCGCTCGATTCCCAGCAGCCGCCGCGGGAACCAGAAGAAGCCATCGACGCTGAACCACAGCACGACATCGCCCCGGCGCTGCTCCGCGGCCCAGGCCTCCCAGCGCGCCGGGTCGACCGGGCGGTCGGGGAAGAGGAACGGTCGCACGCGGTCGTAGTCGGCCGCCGAGGTGATGATGCCGGCGCCATGGGAGGCGGGCTGGGGACAGCCCGGCCGCAGCACCGAGAACCAGTCCTGTCGGTAGATGTCGAGGCCGAAGTGGCGGCAGATCTCGTAGCGGTCGGTCAGCGTCGCCGGCAGGCCCTCGCCGTGCCAGCGATCGAGAGTCTGGTTCCACCACCCGGCCCACTCGAGGACCGGCAGGCGGTCGAAGGGCCTGAAGCCCGCCACGGCATGGAAGCGCTCGCGTGTCGTCATAGTGTTCTTACGGCCTCATGCTCGCCGGTCCTCACGGCGCGGCTGTGGTGGCGAGGATCGGCCGCAGCGGGCCGCCGTGGCGATCGCGCGGGCAGACGGTCAGGCGGGTCTGGCCGTGGACCTCGCGGATGCCGACCAGGTCGAAAGCGGCGCTCTCGATATCAATCAGGTGCTGCCCGGCCGGCAGGGCTGCCGTCAGGGTGAAGGCCTGAAGGTAGTGCCGGCTCCAGGCCCGCTCCGGCACGTCCGAGAGGTCCACGATCGTCACGCCCTCGCCGTCACGCTTGGTCCTGGCGTAGGTGTGCGCGACCCACTGCGACCAGCAGTGCTCGGCGGTCGGGGCGAGCATCAGGCCAGGCGCGGTGTCGACCCCGCGCAGGTACGCGATCCAGCGCTCGGCCACGGCGGCATTCCGAGCCGGGTCAGCGGCCAGGAAGTTGCCCCAGTGCATGCCGCAGATCGAGGTGCACGGCAGGCGCGGCGGCACGGTGGCTTCGTCATTCCAGTGCACGTCGGTGTGGTCACGCTCCAGAACCAGCAACCCCGAGTCGAAGAAGCCATCCCGCGGCGGCATCGGGTCCGATGGCGTGTGCAGGCCGCTGCCGTAGGGCGTCGAGACGTAGCGCATGCCGTTGGTCGCCACGAGGTGCCCGGTTGAGAGCGGGTTGCCCTCCTCGAAGAGGCACTGGAAGTAGCAGGGCACGAAGGACTCGGGTACGCGGTAGGGCACCCGCCCGGGGATGCCGGTCTGCGCCACGATCTCCATGAAGCAGTCCATGTGCCGCTGCAGGTCATCGATCGGCCAGGGCTCGCCCGTGATGCGGTCGCACCACTCGCCGACGTGCGGGACGCCGTCGATGAAGTAGTCGTGTCCGACGCCGTGCATGGCGAACTCGATAGCCTCCGGGTGGTCGATGAAGACCTGGGCACAGGACTCCATCCAGGCGCGGTCGGCCTGGGGCTTCCAGGCCGCGCCCAGCCAGGTCGTCGAGGGGACTTTGGCACAGACGCCCTTGCAGTCCCAGTAGCACAGGATCATCGCCAACTGCAGCCGGGTGCCGGTGGCGTGGCCGATGCGGGCGAGGGTCTCGTAGTCGGCGGCGCCGAGCGGCCGGTTGATGATGGTCGGGAAGCGCCCGCCGGGGCCGACCTCGCCGATGCGGTTGAGCATGCCGCAGTCGTCGATGACCACCAGGATGGACCGAGGTATGTGCATGTCGAGGGCATGGCTCATGGGGCTGCTCCCGCGTTGCTTCCTGGCCTGACCACGTCACGTGCCGCCCGCCGGCACGCCGGCCGCAGGCCTGACGGCGACCCGACCGCGCCCACCCCAAGATAGACGCACAGGCCCGCAAATGCCCGCCGTTTCGGCACGATCGCGCGGCCGTTCGAAAGCACGGTTCTGGCACCCCTCCAGGGTGTATGGCGCGTCATCCGCGTTTCCGGGGGGCAGGCTCTCGCGCGGCACCCGGCTACGATCTGGCACCCCCTCAGGGTGGCCGAGTGACGGCCGCTGCGGTCCTCGAACAGCCCGGCGCCGGCGCCCCCCACTGGCGCGGCGCTGACGCCGTGGCTAGGTTAGTCTCGCGTTGGGGCCGCTCGGGTTCCGGCACTCTGCATCGAGGAGGAGATGACCATGGCACGCATGACATCCCGCGAGCGTCAGCTCGCCGCCTACCGCCGCGCCGAGGTCGACCGCATCCCGTGTTCGCCGCGCTTCGCCTTCTGGGCCATGGACTACTACGGCGATGCCTCGCTGGAGACCCAGTTGCGCGCGGCGCGCGAGTTCGACTTCGATCTGCATGTCAACGCCGGCCTGTTCTGGTCGCCCTTCGATCTGGCGGTGCGCGAGAGCTACGACCTGCCGGGCGTCGAGGCCTCGGTCGAGTGGAGCCGCGATGGCGATTTCGATGTCGCCCGGCGCACCTTCCGCACCCCGGCCGGGACGCTGACGGACCGCCTCTGCATCCCGCCCAAGGGCGATCGGCGCTTCGGCATGTCGCCGAATCCGTTCCGCACCGAGCACCTGGTCAAGAGCCGCGCCGACCTGGCGGCCGCGCGCTGCCTCCTGCCGGATCCGCGCCGCGCCGACTTCGCGGCCTACTTCCGGCAGGTCGAGCAGGTCGGCGAGAATGGCCTCGTGCAACTGAATGTCCACTCGGCGCTGAATCACCGTGCCGGCGAGATGGTCTCGACCGAAGACCTGATGATGCTCTACTACGACGACCACGCCTTCCTCGCGGAGCTCCTGGACATCGGCCACCAGCAGCAGCTCGCCGAGATCGGCGCGGCCCTCGAGGCCGGCGTCCGGCACTTCTTCCTTAATTGGTACTACAACAGCATGTCCACCGGATGGTCACCAGCCTTCTGGACCGAGTTCTTCCAGCCCCAGCTCCGTGAGGCCTGCGACCTCATCCACGGCGCCGGCGGCACCGTGGACTACTACGACGACGGCCGCTGCATGGCCATCATCGACCTGCTCGCCGACGCCGGCATCGACGTCCTGGAGACCCTGACGCCGCCCCCCGTCGGCGATGTCGACCTTGCCGTCGCCAAACGCCGCATCGGCGACCGCGTCTGCCTCAAGGGCTACACCGACCTGATCTACGTGCTCAAGATGGGCACCCCCGACCTCGTCGAGCGCACTGTTCGCGACGCCATCGCCGTCGCCGGGCCGACCGGCTTCATCCTCGGTACCTCCGACAGCATCCGCGACGGCACCCCGATCGAGAACGTGCGCGCCTACGTCGCGGCGGCCCGCCGCTATGGCGCCATGACGCCTTGAGGCCCCCCCAATGCCCGGGATTTCGGAGGGGCCACGACATGTCGTGGTTTGGCGTGGTGGTTTCCGGGCGGTCTGTGCTCTGGGGCTGCCGCCTTGGTCCTGGCCCAGGGCTGCCTGAAAGTGCGGCTCTGGCACCCTTTTAGGGCGCGTGGGTCGTGGGTTCGCGTTTCCGGGGGGCGGGCTCTGGCGCGCCCCCCGGCTACGAACTGGCACCCCTTCAGGGTAGCCGGGCGAGCACGGACGCGATCGTCGATCAGCCCTGGTTCTGGCCCGGGTCAGGGTGCCGTTGCTGGCGATCTGGCACAGTCCATGCTGGTCATCAATGCCGGCCGGGTGTACGTTGTCGGCGTGGTGTGCAGGTTCCGACGGCACCGGCCTGCGAGGCGAAGACGGAGGACATCGTGATGATGACGACGCGACGCACAGTCTGGGTTCTGCTGGGTACTGCGGTGCTGACTGCGGCTCTGGCGCAGCAGCCGGCCGCGGACTACGAGAAGCTCAAGGCGACGATTGAGCGGCTGACCAACGAGACCCGGCGGGCGCAGCAGGAGGTCTCCTTCACGGAGGACTCCATGTTGCGTCTGGACACGGCGATCGAGCAACGGATCAGCGCGCTGGTGGACGTGATTGCGAAGTCGAAGGACTCGCCGGCCACCGACGAGCGCATGGCGGCGTGCCGGGCCGGCGCCGTGGCGGGGCTGCGCCGCACGATTGCCCTGTACGTTGCCGAGCGTGAGCAGCGTCGGCGGAACGGCTGGGACACGGCCCGTCTGGATAAGCGCATTGATCTGCGGCTTGAGCAGATGGCCAGGATTGCCGATTCGTATGGCCCTGACGACGTGCCCGTGAAGACAACCAGCTCCCTCGAAGACGCCGAGCTGGACGAGGCCTTTCGGGGCCTGCGGGCGGGGAAGTACCTCGGCGACCCGCTCATGACTCGTGAGGACTTGGTGAAGCAGCTTGAAGAGACGGTACAGCTCCTCACGGCGCGCCGTGACGCTCTGACGCTGAATGCGTCGATTACCACCGACCCGGCGCAGAAGGCGGCGATCGAGAAGGAGATTGAGGCCATGAGCGACCTGGCGGACCGGCGCCGGGAGCAGGCGAAGGAGTTGCTGTCGACGCCGCCGCCGGCGGTTGC
>JAGVUW010000472.1 GCA_019136035.1 Verrucomicrobiota bacterium
GCCATGTGCAGCCCCTTTCCGTACGGATTTCGAACACTCCAAACGCGCGCCGTCCGGCGACGCACCTTTCAGATCCCGCCAGCACCATAAGCGCGGCGTTCCCTGCCTGCAAGTACGAGCGGCGTGATTCCATGGCTCTTTGGAGGTCCGGTTCCGGCACCCCTTCAGCGAAGTCCCCGGCGTAGGACGCCGGGTATGGCGCAGCGAGCCGTCGCTCGCGGCGCCCTACCCGTCGGAGTACCGGCCCTGGCCGGAAGTGTGCCGCGTGCCATTCAGGCGGCGGCAACAGCAGGTGCTGCGCCGGGCTGAAGCCGCGGCGCACACGTCGGCGTGAACGCGGCACTCTGGCCTCGGACACGGCACCGCACCACGACGCGAGGTTCCATATGAGGGCGCGTGGTTCGTGGGTGCGCTCATCCCGGGGAGTCGTGCACCCGCGCGGGGATGGCGATCGGTTCGGCGCGGGCGCCTGGGTGCGCAACATTCCGTCAAGACTCAGCATCACCCGGTCAACGATTCCCGAGCCGCCCGGGTGGCTGGCCTGCCGTGGCGTCCGTATAGTGATCCACGGCGTCGATGAAACGACCTGCCACGCAGAGTCTGCCGATGGGAAAGGGACCGCCATGGCGTCGACCATGACCTCGAAAGAGCGCGTGCTTGCGGCGATGCGTCGTGAGGCAGTGGATCACGTCCCGTGCGTCTGCGTGTTCAACCCGCTCAGCCCGACCCAGCGTCGGCACCACCGCTGGAACTTCCCGTGGTCCGAGGGGGCCTCGTACGAGGAACGCCTGCGTTACGAGTTGGAGGTCATGGGGATCGACCACCTCGTGCCGGCCGGCGTCAGCCTGACCGCACCCCACCCGGAGGTACGTGCGAGGGTCTGGCGTGAGGGCGACGTCCTGCACAAGGTGTTCTCGACACCGGCCGGCGATCTCCACGCCGCGATACTCTTCACGGAGGAGTGGCCGCACGGCGAGGACATTCCGTTCTTCAGTGATTTCAACGTCGGGCACTACGTCAAGCCATGGATCCGCGACGAGGCGGACCTCCGGTGCTTCACCTACGTCCATCGCCTGGACCTGTCCGCGAAGCGTCTGGCGGCGGCCCGCGAGGGCCTGTCGGCGACCCGCCGGCTGGCCGACCGCCACGGCCTGGCGGTCAATGCCCCCGGCGGCATGGGCCTGACCGGCGCCCAGCACCTCTTCGGGGCGGCGGACCTCTGTATCGCCAGCATCGACAACCCGGGCCTCGTCCACGCCTACCTCGAGTACGACCACCAGATCAACCTGCGCACCCTCGAGGTCATCGGCGCGAGCGGCTGCGTCGACACGGTGCGCCGCAACGGCTTCTACGAGACGGCTGACTTCTACAGCCCGACGCAGCTCACCGACTTCCTGGCCCGGCGCCTGACCGCCGAGGCGGCCTGCGCTCACGCCCACGGCATGACCATGAGCTACACCGTCAACACCGGCGTCATGCCGATCCTGGACCACCTGGCGGCCGTGCCGATCGATACCCTCGTCGGCATCGACATCGCCTTCCACGGCGTGGACCTCGGCAGAATCAGGGCGACGCTGGGCGACCGCAAGAGTTTCTTCATCGGCCCGAGCAGCACCTACCACATCTGGCATGGCGCCGAACTCTGCCGACAGGCGGTACGGGACTGCTTCGAGGTCTTCGGCAGGACCGGCCTGGTCATCACGCCGTGCGTCTCGTCGCACAGCATCATGCCTTGGGAGAACACCCTGGCCATGCTCGACGAGTGGCGGCGCTGCCGGTGAGCCGCGCCGCTCCGGCGGACAGAACATCAGCGTGCCCGCATCGCCCGACGCAACGCCGAGGGCGCCATGCCGAGGTGGCGGCGCACGGCGCGGCTGAAGGTGGCGGGATCGCGGAAGCCGACGGCGTAGGCGACCTCGCCGATGCGGCGGTCGGGGCGCCCGAGCAACTCGCGGGCCCGGTCGAGGCGGTAGTGCGTCAGGAAGGCGTCCGGCCCGTAGCCGAGATGCCGTCGGAAGAGACGAAACAGGGCCGATCGGTGCAGGTGCAGACGCCCGGCCAGCGAGGCCACAGTCGTGTCGGGGTCGTGATAGCTCCGCTCAATCAGTCGGATCGCGTCAAGGAGCTGCACGGGATAGGTTTGCGACCGTCCTGATCTCTCGCTGCACACGACGATCTGACGCGGCAGCGTCGCCGCCTCGACCAGAAGCTGCACCAGCAGCCCGTCGGCGACCAGTGCCGATGCAACCGCAGGGGCGCCGGCATGCCGCATCAGAGCGTCAGCCGTCGCGACCAGCGCGCCGGCGTCCGACGCGACCACGGATGCCTGCGCGTAGGTGCTGAATTCTGCGGCCTGAACCGCGTGGTGAGACCAGTGGCGCGGCTGGTCGGTCAGCTCCGCGAAGACCTCCTGTATATCAATGTCCGTGAGGTCGGTGATGCGGTGCAGATGGCGCGGTGCGATGGCAAAGAATCCGCCCGCGCGGACCTCGACCGCCTCCTCCGGGAACTCGATGCGTAGCGTCCCGCTCCGCATGAGCCCGATCTGCAGGAGGTCGTGGGAGTGCCAGACGGTACTCGATCCGGCGGGTTCGAAGGCAGCCTTCGCCGTGATGATCTGGGGCAACACCGCTGATCTCCACCACAAAGGAACCTCGCAGCCAAGGCCAGGGCGCGAGCCGGGCCGCGGCGGCCGCGTCAACCCCGGGGCCATGCCGCTGCAGCCAGGCCAGGAGGAGCCCTGACCCGCAACATAACATCAAGCACCAGCGCCGTCGAGCCCAGCGCTGGCTGGCCCAGGGCTGATCGACGATAGCGTCAGCGCTCGCCTGGCCACCCTGAAGGGGTGCCAGAACCGGACCTTCAGACAGCCCTGCGGCCGGCCCGGCGGCGTGTGCCTTGGGGTAGCGCGGCCAGAGCCGCTCGAGGATGCGGCCCAAGAGGCACCGGGTCTCCTGGCGGGGGTCGTCACGACGCCGCGACACGGGCGACATGCGCCGAGACGATGGCGGCTTCGACGGCAACGTCACCGAAGAGATGGGCTCGCCCGGGCGCGGCGGCGGCGCTATGGTGACCCCCGACTCCTGCGCCCGGCGCTTCCGCGAGAGGCTGGCAACGCCGCGACAGGCACCCCCGGCCCTGCCGGCGCCCGGCGTGTGGAGGCCGGCGCAGGCGCCGGCACGGCCGCACAAGCCATGCCGCGGAGGCGCCGGCGGCGACAGCCTGGCGACACTCTGTAGACGCTTCGGAGACAGCCCGTGAGGATGAAACGACACACCTTTGCCAACGTCGCTGCCATCGCCGCCCTGGCCTTGCTTTCCCTGCTCGCGTCCTGCCGGGCGGTGCCCGCGGATGTCCCGGTTGCCAGCCCGGGCAAGGGCGCCTTCGACACGCGACCGGCATTCGACGCCCTGTACGCGCGGGCCGGAGAGCGGCTCCTGAGTGCCACGGACAACGGCTCGCTGGCGTGGGGCGAGTCCTACGTGCAGATGGGCCTGATAACCATGTACCAGGCCACGGGTGACCGGGCCTACCTGGACCGCCTCGTCGAGCGTGCCGACGCCGTGCTCGCCCGGCGCGACCGCGCCCTCGGCGTGACGGACTTCCGCGGCCGCTCACTGCCGGGATGGACCGTCGGCGACAGCTATAGCATCGGCGAGATTCGCCTTCCGGATGCCAACGGCATCCCGACGCTGTACCTGCGCAGCGCCCTCACCGGCGGCAACCACCAAACCCGGGTGACGGTCAGCCCGGGCGCCGCACCGGGGACGTTCACCCTCGAGATCGAGAACGAGCGCTACAAGCAGCGCGACCGATTCGAGAACCTGAGCATGGACCCGGCCGCGGCGAACGGCGCCCTCACGCGCCTTCGCGCCTCGCCCCTGGCACAGCCCTTCAGCGCCATGCGCCTGTATGCCGAAGACCTGGGCTCGACGAGCCCTGGGCCGGCCCGCAACCCGGCCCCGATCGAGGCCAACCTCGAGCCGAGCCGCTACCTCTGGCCCGTGCACCAGGGCATGATCCTCGAGCCGATGCTCCTCTTCGCCCGAACCGTCCGCGAGACCCCGTCACTGCAGCGCCGCGGGCGCTATCGCGATGCGGCCACGCGCGTCATCGCGGCGGCCGAGGAGCTGTTCGGGGTCCTCGAGGCGGACTGGCGCGAGAATGCCGAGGGCGAAGGCTGGTACGAGATCGAGAAGGGCGCGCCGGTGTGGATGGACGGCTGCGACGAACCCCACAACCACTTCCTGGCCGTCGGCGCCGCCATGATCCATCTCGCTGCCGTCAGCGACCGCACGCTCTGGCGCGACCGGGTCGAGAAGATGGCGCGGACCCTTAAGAACGACATGCGGTACGTCCCCGAGGGCGACCTCACCGTGTGGCCGTACTGGTGGAGCAAGGGCAGGGTCTACAATGGCTGGTCCCCCGAAGACGGCGTCTCGCGCCACACGCCGGGCATGGCGCCACGACCGTCCATCGAGGACTTCAGCCACGGCTCTATCGACGTGAACTTCGCCTGGCGCTGTTACCGGGACGGCATCGTCTTCACCCGCCAGGACATCGACCGGCTCGCCAACACCTTCCTGAAGGCCATCGTGCGGCGTACCGCCGAGGGCACCATCACCTTCGCCGACCGGGTCGACGGGAGCGGACCGGCGGGGCGCTATGACCAGCAGGGCCCGGGCTGGATCCTGCTGGCCGAGTGCCGGCCCGAGGTTCTCGATGTCTTCCGCGAGATGCGGGCGCAGAGCGCGTGGAATGGCTATGCCGTGTGGATCCTGCAGAGTGCGACCATGAACCTGATGCGGACCCGCCTGGCGCAGACCGCGGCCGCGGCCGTCGAGGCGCCGACGGGGCCGGCTCGGCCGGCCGCGGAGCCGGGTCGCTGACGCGGCGACGCCGGCCTCGAGAGTCACTTCCGGCGCGGCTGGCCGCGGCGTCTCAACCAAAGCACATCACCCAGCCCGAGGAGCACCGCGCGATGGTGTCACAGTACAGAACTGAGCTCGCCCGGCGGGCCGGGTGGCATCGCCAGCAGCGCGTGCTGACGGTCGACTACTACCGGATTCGCCTCAAGGTTGCCTTCCCTCTGCCGCTGGTGCGGCCGGCCCTGCCGGCCTTCCCGGTGCGGGGCCTGCCGGCCTACCCATGGCTGACGTGGCTGTCCTGGAGCTACGAGGAACGCCTGCACGCCCTGGCAGCCCATGCCGGCCTCGCCGACGACGAGTCCTGCCGCGAGGGGGTCCGGCGCGAGCTGCGGGCCCTGGCGTCATGGCCCGGCTACCGCCAGTACGACAACCCTGACCTCAGTGCCGGGCATCTCCTGCGGCTCCTGGGTACCGCCCGGCGGGAATGGCCCTGGCTGGGTAGGGACCTCGCTGCGGCGGTCGACGCCGGGATCGCGAGGGGCGTTGATGATCTCCTGCCGCGCATCGAGGCGCGCTTCGGGAAGTACCCCGACGCGGCCGCCATCCTGGGCCTCGAGAAGCCCGGCCAGGTGCTTCAGAACATCCCGGTCATCGGTACCCTCGGCGCCGCCACCGCCGCCCGTGCAAGCCCGGCCAGGTGCTTCAGAACATCCCGGTCATCGGTACCCTCGGCGCCGCCACCGCCGCCCGTGCCGCCGGACTCGCGGCGGCGGAACGGCTGGACGCCATCGCGCTGATTCTGGTCATGGCGACCCTGGACCTGCGCCAGGACGGTCACACCGAGGGGGTCGCCTACGACGGCTATGTCATGGATTTCGTCGCCGATTGGCTGGCCGGCGTGCCGGCGGCTCAGCGTGAGGCGGTGATGCGGCACCCGCGGCTGGGTGACCTCCTCGACGAGTCGATCGCCCTCGGCGTGCCCGGCAAGCTGGAAGACGTGGCTCCGCTGGGTGACGTGGAGCCCGTGGAGATGCCGTTCCACCTGAGCGCCCATGCGAAGCTCGAGCGCTTCGAGAGCTGCCCCCGGCGGCGGTGGCTGCTCGGCCAGTGCGATCCGGCGCGTCTGCGTGCCGACGCCCTGGCGATCCTGGCCGGACAGGACCGTGTCGAGGCGCCGGCCGAGGCGCCGCCCGCCGGCATCCTCGACGCCCACCATGCCGTGGTGCTGCGCACCGGCTGGGCCGCCGACGACCTGGCGGTGGCCGCCAGTTGCTGCCGCTCGACGATGAATCACATCCAACTGGACGCCGGCTCGATCGTCATCGGCAGCGGCGGCCGCTGGCTCATCGACGACCCCGGCTACCAGCAGTACATGGACACCGCCGAACGGCAGTTCACCATCGGCCCGGGCGCCCACAACGGACCGGTCATCAACGGCCGCCCACAAACCCACCGGCGCGCCCGGCTCCTGGAACGCACCGAGAGCGCGCACGCCCTCCGCGTCACCCTCGACCTGACGGACTGCTACGAGATCGGCCTGGATGGTCTGGCCGTCCGACGGAGCATATGGCTCGCGGCCGGCCAGCGTGCCGTCGTGGTGGCCGATCGCGTCGCCGGGGCCGGCCTCGATGAAGTGGCCTACCACTGGCATGGGCACCCGGAGGCGGCCTGGCAGACGACGGCGGGGACCGCCGCTCTGCATATCGGCACCCTGGCCCTGCACATCCAGTCGCCCCACGTCGCCATCGACGACGCCGCGATCTGCCGCCTGCCGGGCTCGCGGGGACAGCGCACACTCTGCGTCCGGCTGACCACACCGCCGCCGGTGGTATGGTGGGTGTTCTCCTGCCGTGACGCGCCTCCGGCCGTCACCCTCGCGGGGCCTTCCGGCACGCGCCTGATGCTGGGCAACCAGCGCTTCGAGGCCTGATCCGGCGCTCCGCGTGCGTGGGCTATTTCGCGCGGCGCGCCAGGGTCACCTGGAGTGACCCATAGGACCGCCGTGCAGTCGGCTGCCAGAGCCCGGCGGGATGCCAGGGCAGGACGGTCTCCGCGGCGTGCTCGAGAACGAGAAGAGCATCGCCGGCCCAGGCCGCGAAGGCGGCGTCGCCGAGCAGCGCCGCGGCGCCGTAAGCATGGGGCGGCGGCTGGTAGGGCGGGTCGGCCAGGATGATATCGACGCGGCCGGCCCAGTCCGGGAGGAGACGGGGCACGGCGGCGACCTCGCCGGGGAGGATGCGCAGCTCCCCCGGGCCGGCGCCGATGGCCTTCAGGACGCGCTCGGCGTTGTCACGCAGGCAGGCGAGCGCGCGGCGGTCGCGCTCGACCAGGGCCACGGCGGCGGCGCCGCGGCTGAGGGCTTCCAGGCCGAGGGCACCGGTGCCGCTGAACAGGTCGACGACGCGCCGACCGGCCAGGGGCTCGAGGGCCGCGAAGAGCGACTCCTTGACACGGTCGGTCGTCGGCCGCACGGCCGATCCGGCGGGCGCCCGCAGGCGGATGCCGCCGGCCAGGCCACTGATGATACGCATGGCGTCCTCTGGGCTCGCAGGAGACGGCGCGCCCAGCCGCGACGTCTCGGTCTGTTCTCTCTGGCGTGACAGGGTTCCGCCGCTACCCGGGCGCCGCGGGCACCCGGGACGGTCCACGGACGGCGCCGAGGACCTACCTGACCGGCATCCGGGACGGTCCACGGACGGCGCCGCGGACCCGCGTGACCGAGTCACGGCCCCTGGCGCTGGCGGCGCTTCGATCCGCCGCGGTTCTCGACGCGCCGGGGTGTAGGCATGAGGGTCTGGCAGCGCGGGCAGCGCACCACCGTCTCGTACCGGCTCACCAGGAACATGAGGCGGCAGCGGCTGCACTCGCCCAGGTACTCCTCACGCAGGGTCCAGCCCCGCCAGCGGTCGCGCCACGAGTCGTAGAGGCCCAGGCAGAAGAGCCCGCCGAGGAAGGCGGTGGTGAGGAAGACCAGGGCATGTTCCAGGCTGACTTCAAGCATACGTCATCACCGTCGTCGTGTTCAGCCCGCCGCGGCCTCGGCCGGCGGTGCGGCCCACTCGACCTGCAGCTCGACCTCCTGGCCGACGCCGGGGAGGAACTCCGGTGCCGCCGCGGGGGCGAGCCCTCCGGGCAGGACCAGCGTCGCCAGGTATCGTCGGAGCAGGCTGACGGCCAGGGCGTCGAGTTCGGGATTGCCGCAGGCCTCGGTCACCACCACGCGCAGCCTGGCCAGGCGGTCGCCGCGCCGGACCGAGAGGCCGGTCGGCCGCCGCGGCAGGGGGCCGTCTGCCCAGGCGTTGCGATGACGCTCGGCGTCGAAGCCCGGCAGGCCATGGGCCATGCGGCCATCGGGGTAGCGCCAGAAGGTCACCCGCGGCAGAGGCTCGGCCGCCAGCACCGGCACCGCCGCCGGCCGGATGGGCTCCACGGCGCCGGCGAGGCGCTCGCGGAGGGGCGCGATGGCGCCGCACAGCGACAGCGCCGGCAACACCGGCGGCTCGATCGGCGGCAGAGCAAACTCGTAGTCCGGAACCGCCGCCGACGGGACCTCCAGACGCGCCGAACGCTCACGGCTGAAGCCAAATCGCTCGTTCGGCAGCACCAGCAGGGTCGGATCGCGCAACGCCGCCCAGTCGTAAAGGTTGCGTTCCCAGGTGCGGATGTCCGCGGCCGTCGGCGGCGGCAGCAGCACCGCCCGCGTCGAGTCCTGCGGCGACTCCTGCAGCCGCGGCGCCGGTTTGAGGCGCAGGCCGTAGCTCAGGGCGGCGCAGACTATGCCGGCGCCGGCCAGGGGTGCCGCTGCCAGGAGCAGCGACATCAGGGGCCCATGGCGGCGGCGATGGGGTCGGCGTCTAGTCAAGGTCGTCTCCGAGCACTGTACCCGGCTTGACGGCGCTGGCCTCCGAGGAGTCCGAGACCAGCCAGACATCGAGGCCCAGGGAGCGCCCGAGGGTCATGATGTCGAAGAACTGCGCGTAGCTGATATTCTCGTCTGCCCGCAGCACCAGCATGGGCTGCCGTATGCCCTCGGCCGCCGCGCCGCCGGCCAGGCCGGCACGGTCCGCCGCCGCGGTCCGGCTGTCGTGGACGAGGCGCGCCAGCTCGCGCTCCAGGTCCGGCCAGGCAATGTGGCGGTCGTTGAAGAAGAGCTGACCCGAGCGGGTGATCGTGACCACCAGCTTGTCCGCCTCGCTCAGGCTGCTGATGCGGGCCTTGGGCAGACGCAGCGAGGTCTCGACCTTGGTGCCCGGCCAGAACACCAGCGAGTTGCTGATCATGAAGAAGACCAGCAGAATGAAGAACAGGCTGACCAGCGGCACCAGCGGCGCGCTGCCGGTCATGATTTTAAGGCTGGTCTTCGTCCGCATCGGCGGCGGCCTCTTCCGGCACCTCAGTGCCAAAACCCGGGAGGTTCCCGAGAGTGATGGGGTTGCGGATCAGAAAGTAGACCATCTCGGCGGAAGCCTTCTCCATGTCCAGGACGAAGGTCTCGACGCGGCCCACGAGGTAGTTGTAAGCCGCCACGGCGATGGCCGAGATGGCCAGGCCGACGCCGGTGGTGAGGAGGGCCTCCTTGACATGCTCGGCGAGGCGGACGGTCTCGACGAAGTGGCCCTTGCCCTGCATCTCATTGAACACGCCGAGCAGGCCGCTGACGGTGCCAAGCATGCCGAGGACAGGGGCGATGTAGCCGATGGTGGCCAGGAGCCGGAGGTGCATCTCGAGGCGGGGCACCTCCTGGTAGCTGACCTCGTCGGCGGCGCGGCGCATGGTCATCTCGTCGCGGTCGCCGTGCAGGATGGCGGCGCGGACGACGTGGGCCACCGGACCGGGGGTGTCGTCGCAGATGGCGATCGCCTCGGCAATGCGGTTGCGCTTCAGGACGTTGAAGAGGCCGCGGATGAACTCGTGAACGTCAATCTGGGCACGATGGAAGTGGAAGAGCCGCCCGCACAGGATGGCGACCGTCATGACGAAGGCCGCCGCCAGGACCCACATCATCGGCCCGCCATCGCGGAACAGGCTCTGAACAAACATCATCGTCGTCATCGTCGCACGGCCTCCTGAGCCGTCTGCTCGTAGAAAACCTCCGCGTCCCGGCGCGGCCGTTGGCCTGGCGACGGGCGCCGCGGTGACCGGCCGGCGCAGCGGAACCTCCGCGGCCGCGCCTCACGCCCGCGGGCTGATCTCGCACCAGGCCGACGACAACAGCTCGATCAGGTCGTCGGCCACCAGAGCGCCCTCGGCACCGGCATGGCACTCGGCCGCACGGCCGTGGACAAAGGCGCCCAGCCGAGCCGCCGCGGCCGCACCGTAGCCCTGCGCCAACAGCGCCCCGATCATCCCCGCCAGGACGTCGCCGGTGCCGGCCGTCGCCAGAGCCGGCGTGCCGCTGGTGTTGATCGTGACCGCTCCATCGGGCGACGCCACCACCGTCCCCATGCCCTTGAGCACAACCACGGCACCGCTGGCCTGAACCAGGGCGCGGGCCTGCTCGGCACGGCTCGCCGACGCCGCCAGGCGGCAGCCGAAGCCCTGCAGCAGGGCGGCCATCTCGCCCGGATGGGGAGTCAACACCATAGCGGCCCGGGCGCGTGCCGTCAACGAGGGGCAGGCCGCCAGGAGCCGCAGGGCGTCGGCGTCGATCACCGCCGGCACTGCGCCGTCAAGGCTGTCGCCAAGGCACTCGAGGGCCTCCGGCGCCGGGCCGAGGCCGGGCCCGAACACCAGCGCCTGGCGGCCGACCACGAGGCCGCGCAGCGCCGCCGACGAGGCGCGCCCGAGGAAGCCGCCGCCGTCGTCCGGCAGACGCCGCACGATCAGCGCCGCCGGGACGCGGCATAGCGGCTCGCAGCCGCGCGGGACCGCCACCGTCACCAGGCCGGCACCGGAACGCAGAGCGCCCTGCCCCGCCAGAAACGGCGCCCCGGCATACCAGCCCGAACCGCCGGCCACGAGGAGGTGCCCGAAGGTGCCCTTGTGGGCATCGCGCGGGCGCCGCCGCGCCAGAGCGCGGGCGTCGGCCAGGGTGAAGGCATCCGGGCCGCTGCCCGGGAGGGCCTCGACCAGGGCCGCCGGGAAGCCGATGTCGATGCAGCGCAGGCTGCCGCAGTGGCGCAGCCCCGCGGCGGTGAGCAGCCCGGCCTTGGGCTGGCCGATGGTCAGGGTCACATCCGCCTCGATCGCCACCTCGGCGACAACGCCGCCATCCCCGTCGAGCCCCGAGGGCAGGTCGAGGGCGACCGCGAGGCAGCCGGCGGC
>JAGVUW010000021.1 GCA_019136035.1 Verrucomicrobiota bacterium
GTAGTCATGCTGCTGGCCACCGCGCACGCGGAACAGGTCGACGAGGACCTGATCGGCGCCGTTGCCGACGAGGGCGACGGTACGGCGGTACTGCGAGACGCCCTGGCGGCTGTAGCTGAGGGGCGACTCGGCCTCGACCAGTCGCAGTGAGGGCAGCTCGGCGAAGAGGTTCAGGCTGCCGCCGGAGGCGCCGCCCTGGCTTTTCTCGTCGACGGTGACGAGGCAGTGGCTGACCGTCTGGCTGCCCCAGCCGACCTGGCAGTGGGTGCTGCCGAGGCCATAGCCGATCTCGTAGGTCATCTGCCAGCCCTTGGCGTAGTAGATCAGGCCGAGGTCGTCGTAGTCGCCGTGGTTCAGCGACGGGCCATAGCGGAGCAGGGCGGCCTGGGCATCGGCGTCCTGGCCGTTGCGCAGGATGGCCATGCCCTTCTGGCCCATGACCCACGAGCCCCCGACCTGCGTGGCCAGGTCCGGGGGGAGTTCCCGGCTGGCCTCGGCGGGGATATCCTCGGCGCGGAAGAGGAGCCAGCGCTGGCTCTGGCTGCCCTGGCGCAGGCGTGCGCTGTCGCCCTGGCTGAGGAAGGCCAGCAGGCGTGCGGCGGTATCGCGGTGTTCGCCGCGGCTGTAGGCGAAGAGCCACTCGGCGTAGAGGGCGTCGAGCGAGGAGCTCTCCGGGCCGGTCGGGTAGCGCGCCGTGTTGTCGGGGCCGGCGTCGCCGAAGTTCGGGGCATGGCCGGCGCAGTCGATGGTCAGGGCGGGGAGGGCGTAGAACGAGCGCATGCGGGCGTCATCGAAGAGGTTGACGCCCTCGGGGTACTTGGCGGAGCGCCAGTGCAGCAGGGGCTCGACGAAGGTCAGGTAGAGGCTGCGTGCGTGCAGGGCGTAACCGAGGGCCGTCTCGAAGTAGCGTCCGTCGCGGTCGGCATTGTTGGCGAGCATGACCCAGATCGAGCAGGGGCTCTCGATGGCGTTGTTGACGTAGGCTTCGATACCGAGGAGGGCGCCGACGGCGAGGGCGCCGCGCATGTAATCGGCATGGCCGTTGTGGAGGGCGATGTGGAAGGTCTGCTCATAGCAGTACTGCGCGCCGTCGATCATCAGGTTCTCGTCGATGTTCTGCCGCCGCGTCAGGTCAGGCCGGGTCAGGCCGAGGGCGTCCTCGCGGCCGACGCCGCGCTGCTGGGCGGTGGGGCCTTCCGGGCGGCGGGCGGCGAGGCCGGGTCGCAGCGAGGGGCGGTCCAGGACGGCGCTGCTGTAGATCAGGTCGTAGGCCTCGACGAAGACCACCAGGGTCCGCGCCACCTGGTACCACGGCCGGGCGAAGCGCCCCGAGGGCGGGCTGCTGGGGTAGTCCCACGACCCGGCGGTCGACTCGGCGTAGATACTGGCGAGGGCATCGAGGAAGAAGGCGGCGCGTTCGGCGTAGCGTTCGTCGCCGGTGATGGCGTAGGCGTAGCTCAGGGCGGGTATGGCCTTCTGGGTCCACTGCTCGGTGACCCACGAATTCCAGATGCCCTTGAAGTAGTGGAAGCGTCCGTCCTCGGCCTTGTAGCCGATGCCGTCGTCGGGGTGGGCCTCATCGGGGAGGCTGTGGCCGCTGCCGCAGACGACCTGGCCGGGCTTGTCCCAGGTGCAGCGCGCCCCGCCCCAGGAGCCGAAGGACGCCCCGCAGATCGGGCAGCCGGTGAAGCCGTAGGCGTAGCAGGCCCCCGGCTCGGGCAGGAAGTCGAGCCAGTGGCCCTCGTCATGCTGCATCCAGAACTCGCATTCTTTAAGGATACGCGCGCGCTCCTCGGCGCCCCAGGTCGTGCTCTCGGCATTGCGGCGGCCGAGCGCGATGTGCTTTGGCGTGAGGTAGACGCAGGGGTGCTCCGGCCGGCCGCTCGCCGTGAGGGCAGTGCGGGGCAGGGGCCGGGCGAGCTGACGCACCGGCGCCAGGAGGCGGTCGGGGTCGCGGTAGAAGCCGAGGTCGCGCAGGCCGATGTAGGTCCGCGGCTCGAAGACCTCGTGGACGATCAGCTCGGCCTGCCGGAAGGTCTGCACGCCTTCCAGGCGCACGATGGCGACATCGGCGGGCTCGGTGAAGGTGTGCTCGATGACGGCGCCGTTGTCCAGGCGCAGCTCGAAGCGCCGCCAGGAGGCGTAGAGCGCCGGCATGGCGCTGGCGACGGTGGTGACCGAGACCGCATCGGCGCTGACCGGCTCGTCCCAGGTCATCCGGAGGCTCTGCGGGAGGGCCTTGTTGGCGCTGGCCCAGTGGGTGCCTCCCTCCTCGTCGACGGCGCTCTCGACGGCGTACTTCCCGCCGGGCGGGGAGGCCTGGCTGGTGGCCTCGATGTGAGTCGGCGGCGGGGTCCGCTCGGGTTCGCCGGCGATGGCCGCGGCGGCACCCGTGAGCACGGCAAGCAGACAGCACAGGCCGGAACGCATGACGATAGCCTCCACGCTCTCGAATCGGCAACCACCAGACGGAACGACCTCGTTTCGGGCCGCCTCTGCATATAGCACCCGCGTCTTGAATGGCAAGGCCGCCGCCTTGACAAAGGCGATCCGCAGGCGAGCGTTAGGCCGGCGCCGGGTTGGCGGACAGTATCGTCGGTCAGGGCCGCGCCTGCGCCCGAGGGGCATCAACCATGGAACGACTGTCCTGGCATTTCGACTTCCACAGCCATCGCGACATCCGCATCAACCGCGACCCGGACGTCGGCGGCATGGCCGACGCGCTGGCGGCGGCGGGGGTCGAGGAGATCATCACCTTCGCCAAGTGCCACACCGGCTTCGCCTACTACCCGAGCCGGGTCGGCACGCCGCACCCGCAGATGGCCGGTGATGCCTTTGGCGACGTCGTGAGGGCCTGCAAGGCGCGCGGGCTGCGGGTGCTGGCGTACATCAGTTTCGGCATCGACGGCGAGGCCTGCCGCCGCCATCCGGAGTGGGCCCAGGTGGCCGACCCGGCGGTCGGGCCGCGACTCACCCCCGACCACTTCATCGCGAGCTGCCCGTACACGCCCTACACCGACGAGCTCATGCTGCCGATGATCCAGGAGGTCATCGACAACTACCCCATCGACGGGTTCTTCTTCGACACCATGGGCGCCATGGGCGTGTGCCACTGCCGCTACTGCCAGGCTGAGTACCAGCGTGCCCATGGCCGGCCCATCCCGGCCGGGCCGGCTGACCCGGAGTGGGCCCGCTACGGCGGCTTCCGGCGCGAACGCGCCTGGCGCGTCGTGGAGCGCGTCGGGCAGTTCATCCTGGAGCGCCGCCCGGGCGCCAAGGTCGGCTTCAACTGGGTCGGCACCGTGCGTTTCCCCGAACGCATGCCGCCGGGAGTGACCTGCCTGACCTGCGACTACAGCACGGTCGGGCCGCAGTCGCTGCAGGGGTCGTTCCATGCTGCCTATGGCAAGATGGCCGACCTGCCCTGCGATGTGATGTACACCGTCATCAACCACGGCTGGGGCGACTGGGCGCCGCGGCCGCTGGCCGGCCTGGAGCAGACCGGGGCGACCATCTGGGCGCACGGCTGTCGGCCCTACCTCGGCGACCGCCTGCATCCGGCCAACCGCCTCGACCCGCTGAGCGTACGGGCCATCCGGCATATGGGCGACGTGCAGCGCCGTCTGGAAGCCGTCTATCCGGATGCCGATGCGGTGCAGCCGAACGAGGTCCTGGTGCTGACCGGGCCGCTGGCGCAGTACGGCGGCGCGGGCGCCCCGGGCTTCGCGGCGGACCACTCGGCGCTGGTGCCCCTCGAGGGCATGCACCGGCTCCTTCTCGACGCCGGCTGTGCGATGGGCATCGTGCATGAGGACCTCCTCGGGCGGCATCTCGGTGCGGCCAGGGTGGTGATCCTGAGTGAGCTGAAGGCGATCGGGGCGGCGACCTCGGCGGCCCTGCGCGGCTTCGTCGAGGCCGGCGGGCAGGTGCTGATCACGGGCCGTCTGCCGGCGGTCGAAGGTGAGGGCCCCCTGGCCTGGGCCGGCCTGCGGCGCGAGGCGTCGCCCTGGCAGGACCACATCTACCTGCCCCTGTGGCAGCCCGATCCGGAGCAGAGCCCGGTGCTGGTGCATGGGGCCTTCCACCGGGTTGAGCCGGTCGAGGCCGCCGTGGTGCTGCCGGCCATACGGCCCTACGACTGCAGCGCCGGTATGCGCTTCGGGCATGGCACCGGGCCGGCCTCGGCTGAGCCGAGCGCCCACCCGGCCCTCGTCTGCCGACGCCTCGGGAAGGGCGCGTTGTGGTACCTCGAGGCGCCGATCGGCTCGGACTACTGCCAGCGCGCCAACCTCTGGCAGGCGCTGTGGTTCCGCGGCCTCATGGAGCGGCTCCTGCCAAGGCCGGCAGCGCGGGTGCTGTCGGCGGCCGGCAGTGTCGAGGTCGTACCCCACGTCAGTCCGGCGGCGACGTGGGCCTTCCTGATCAACCACGGTGGTGAACAACTCGCCGCCGGCCTGCGCACGGCCCGCACCGGCGACGCGGTGCCGGCCTACCCGGTGGTCGTCGAGGTGCGCGTGCCGCCCGGCCGCAAGGCCGCCGCGGTGACCGTCGGCGGACGCCGGCGGCGTTACCGCGTCGTCGATGGCGTGGTGCGGCTGGAGGTCGTCATGGACTGCCTCTGGACGGTCGTGAAGGTGACCTGGCGTTGACGTCGCGTTCGGCCGGGCGCCACCACGCGGCGGCGTCCGGCAGCGCCGGGGAGGCAGTGCATCCATGCAGCGACACACGGCGACCCTGTTGGGCCTGTCGGCGATCCTCCTGTGGAGCTTCTCGGTGGCGGTGGCCCGCAGCCTGACCGAACGGCTCGGCGCCGTCACCGCGGCGGCCTGCATCTATGGCCTCGGCGGGGTGCTGATGGCGGTCGTGCAGATCTGCCGCGGTGGCGGGATGCCCTCGCCCCGGCATTTCTCGCGGCGTTACCTCTGGGGCTGCGGCGGGCTCTTCGTCGGTTGCCTGGTGAGCTTCTATGTCGCCATCGGCCTGGCCGCCGACCGCCTGCAGCTCCTCGAGGTCGGCCTGGTGAACTACCTCTGGACCGTCCTGACGGTCGTGCTTTCGGTGCCACTCCTGGGGCGTCGTGCCGGCCTTGCCCTCATCCCCGGCGTGGTCCTGGCGGTGCTGGGCATGGCGATGGTGCTGACTCAGGGCAGCGCCCTTTCGCTGCCGGGGCTGGTCGAGCACATCGCCGGCAACCCGCGGGCCTACGCCGCGGCCCTGACTGCGGCCCTGACCTGGGCCTTCTACTCGAACCTCTGTCGACGCTGGGGCGCGGGCAACCGCGAGGGCGCCGTGGCGCTGTTCTCGATGGCGACGGGTCTGATCCTCCTGGCCGGCCGTGGCATGGTGTCGGCATCGAGCGTATGGAGCCCGCGGGCCATCCTCGAGGTCGCCTTCCTGGCGACGACCTCGTCGGCGGGCTATGCCTTCTGGGATATCGGCGTGCGCCGCGGCGACTTCGCCGTGCTGTCGACGGCGTCGTACTTCACGCCGCTGTTCTCGTCCGTGGTCTCGTGCCTCTACCTCGGCGTCATGCCGGGCGCGCGCCTGTGGGCCGGCTGCCTCCTCATCATCGCCGGCGCCTGGACCAGCCACCGCGCCATCCGGCAGCCCTGACGGATCTTCCTC
>JAGVUW010000684.1 GCA_019136035.1 Verrucomicrobiota bacterium
ATCACCATCGCCGCCAAGAACTACCCGGTGTTCCGCGCCGGCAAGACCCTCAAGGACCGCGTCGCCAAGTAAGGCGGTCGAGAGCCTGTCGGCAAGCAGTCGGCCCTGCCCACATCGGGCAGGGCCGCTGTGCTTTTAAGGGCCTGTCACCAGAGCGCCGCAGGACCGCCACAACCGGCGGGGAGAGTCCGACAGGTCTGACAAGTCTGACAGGTCCGACGGGCGCGACGGACCCGGGCCAGGCCGAGGCCGGGGGCGCGGGCGGGCGGGCAGGAGGGGGCGGCGCGGCGGGTGTGCTGCGCGGTGCGGGCGCGCCGCGCGGGCCGGCGTGTTCTGGAAACAGACCGAGGCGAGCGCCCGAACGGCCCGGCGATCAGGAGCGCCGATCCATGGCGCCGATGCCGGCCCGACGCGGACGCCGCCTCGTTGCCACGGCGGTCGTGGCAGTGAAGCCGTGGCCCTACTTCTTGGCAGCGGCCTTCCTGGCGGGGGCCTTGGCGGCCGCGGCCTTCTTGGCGACGGCCTTCTTGGCGGGCGCCTTGGCAGCGACGGCCTTGGGGGCGACGGCCTTCTTGGCGGGCGCCTTGGCGGCCGCGGCCTTCTTGGCGGGCGCCTTGGCGGCGACGGCCTTGGGGGCGGCGGCCTTCTTGGCAGGCGCCTTGGCGGCGACGGCCTTGGGGGCGGCGGCCTTCTTGGCGGGCGCCTTGGCGACAGCGGCCTTGGGGGCCGCGGCCTTCTTGGCAGGGGCCTTGGCGGCGGGAGCCTTCTTTACCGGCATGTCTGCTTCTCCTCCGAAGACGGGGTCCAGGGTGCTGTCCTGTTCCGGCTATGTCGACCGGCGGCCACAATGCCGCCGGGCAAGCCCCTGTCGGATGGCAGGCGGTGCCGAGGCTCCCAAGGCCCACCGCAGACCATAAGGAACTATACGATAGTCACAAGGCAATGGCAAGTAACGTTTCGGGCATCGTCTGCGAACTTGGGTCTTGACCGCCGGCGCGGTCGGGGTATGGTCTGCAGGCCCGTCGGCGGAGGCCGGGGGCGCAGCACCACAACGCGAACGAGGACGATGGCATGCGGAAGACATGGGCGGTAGCAGTCTTGAGTTGCGTCGGTCTGCTGGGGAATCTGTCCGGCGACGAAGTGCGGTTTGTGTCCGGTGATCGCCTCACCGGCACGGTCAAGTCGATCGCCGATGGCAAGATGGTGTTCGAGTCGCAGGTAGCCGGGGTCGTCACCCTGAAGATGGCAGATATTGCGACCTTCTCGACGGCGGCGGCGAACGAGATTGCGCTGGCCGACGGCACGGTGCTTGAGCAGCCCGTGGCGGCGGCGGAGGCGGGCTATGTGGCGATCCCGGCGCAGGCGCAACCGGTGGCGCTGTCGGCGCTCAGCATGGTCAATCCCCCGAAGCCTGCCTGGAAGGGCACCCTCTCCGTGGGCGCCACGCGAGTGCGCGGGAACACTCAGAGCGACACCGCGAGCCTCGGCATCGACGCCTCGCGGCGCGGCGAGGACGACCGCCTGTCGGTGGCGGCCGGGCACCACACGGCCAGCGAGGAGGTAAGCGGGACGACCGCCAGCAACTGGTTCGCCAAAGCGCAGTACGACTACTACGTCATCAAGAAACTCTACCTCTACGGCAATCTGCGCTATGACCGCGACCGGATCGCCAGCCTGGACCTGCGCCTGACCCCGGGCGTGGGCCTGGGCTACCAGTGGGTCGAGCGTGGCGACCTGAACCTCCGCACGGAGGCCGGTCTGGCCTATGTCTACGAACGCTATAGCGACCCGGACGAGACGCGCTCCGACCTTTCCGGCCGCCTGGCCTACCACCTCGAGAAGACCTTCAACAGCCAGGTCAAGGGCTTCCATAGCCTCGAGTACATTCCGAGCTTCGAGGACCTCGGCGTCTACCTGCTCAACGCCGACGTCGGCGTGCGCGCGGCGATGACAGCGCGGCTGTCGCTGGAGGCCAAGGTCCAGCTCGCGTACAACTCCGAGCCGGCCGCGGATCACGAGAAGGAGGACCTGCGGTACGTCCTCGGGGTCGGCTGGTCGTTCTAACCTGGATTACTCGCGAAGCGCGGACGCTTCGCTCACAATCCACTTGCGCCGCCATGCATTGTGGCGCAAGTTTCGGCGTGCGTCGCGTTGCGTCGCTTGCTCAAGGTTAGCCCTGAGCAAGAGGCCGCAAGTGCCTCGCGCCGAAGCCCGAAGGGTGGCCTATTCACGCGCCGCCCTACGGCGCGTGAATAGGTCAGGCTAAGCCGGCGCGCCGACGGGCGCGACGGCGTGGTGTCCTTCAGGCGGGGGCGGCTCGTTTCGGGCCGCCCCCGCGCGCTTTGGCCTTACGCAAGAGGCCCAGGGCGATGGACGTCGAGGCAGCAGAAGACCGGTCAGGGCCTCTCGATGCGCAGGACCGCGGCGTCCTGGGCGGGGAGGGCCACGGACCAGACCGCGTCGGCGCCGTCGGAGGGCGTTGCCCGCCAGGCCTCGGCGACACGCCAGGGCGCCCTGAGGTCGAGGCGGCAGGTCGCCGGGACGGGCTGGGAGTTCACCATGACCAGCAGGCGCTGCGAGTCGTCGAGGACGTGTTCGGTGAGGCCGACGGCAGGGCCGTCCTGGCGGGCGACCTTGGGGCTGTTCAGCCAGGTCGCCGCGAGGCGGTAGGCGTTGTGGTAGGCGGGCGAGACCGCCGGATCGAAGGCGCCCGGCGTCTCGGCCAGGGCCAGCTCCAGCGGCAGGGCGAAGAAGAGAGCCCGGCCGCGGCCCCAGGTAGCCTCGGTGAATACCGGATTGCCGTCGTCCTCGCGGGCGAGGACGCGGGCACCGTCGGCCAGCAGCTCGAGCCGGTAGGCGGCCGGCAGAGACCACGACTCGCCGGAAATCTGGAGGCGGGCCGGCCCGCGGCGGCGGCTCCGCGAGTGCACGCGCAGGCCGAAGACCTCATTGAAGGGCGAGAGCAGGGCGTCGTTGCAGGTCGCCAGCAGCGTGGCGCCGTCGGCGACGCGGTCCAGGAGGCCGCGCCAGGCGCGCCGGGTGAGGCTCTGGTCGCCGCACAGCGACGGCAGCAGGTACAGCCCGCTCGGCGGCAGTTCCTGATCGGCATAGCGGAAGACGATATCCAGGCCGGCCTGGCGGGCCAGGATGAAGGCAGAGAAGGCCGCGGCCCAGACATCCTGACCGCGGCTGAGGATGCAGACGGCGTCGGTGAGCCGTGGCGGGAGGGCCGCCACGGGCAGGGCGCGCAGGCAGGCACGGAAGCTCGCCAGGCTGGCCAGGACCTGCTTGGGGCTGCGATCGGCGCGGAAGAGCCCGAGTTCGCGTTCGACGCCGTTCCAGTCATAGGGCGCGGTCTCGAGGCGATCCTGGTCATAGGCGCACCACCAGAGCAGGCCGCGGCAGTCGTGAGCCCAGGCGTTGAAGAGCACGCTGCGCAGGTAGCCGGCGGCGCTCGCGTCGGAGGCGATCATCGGGCCGAGCGTGCCGATCTCCTCGACGACGCAGGGCCGTCCGCCGATGTCGCCATAGAAGCGCGATTCGGCGGTGGCATGGAGGCTGTTGCGCAGGCTGTAGATGGGGTCCTGGCCGCATCCCGGCGTGAAGATCGGGTATGGGTGGGTGGTCAGGACATCGGTGAGTTCGGCCTGGTCCTGAATGCGCCAGGACCGCGTCTCCAATGGGCTGAGGCCATGCAGGCTGGAAACGACCGGCCGGTCGGGGTCTTCGAGGCGTATGGCAGCGGCGATGGCGTGGGTCCAGGCCCAGGCCTGCGCGGATGTCGCGACGGTGCCCATGCAGTTGCACTCGTTGCCGAGGCACCACGAGGCGATGGCCGGGTGAGCGCGGAAGCGCCGGACGAAGGCACGCACGAAACGCACCTGCCAGCGCAGGGCTTCGGGGTCGGTCAGGACATTGACGCCCTCGAAGGCCGGCGGCACGAAGAGCCGGCCGCTCATCCAGCCGGTGAGGAGGGCCGGCGAGAGGGCCAGGCCGGCGGCCTGGGCGAGATCGGCGACGACGCCGAAACGCTCGAGCGCCTCCTCGGAGAGGCCGGCGCTGTCCGGCGGCAGGGGCCGCTCGCCATGGCGGTACTCGCGCGGCGCCCCGGCGCCGCCGCGCAGGAGACGCAGAGGCTGGAAGTCAGGCCAGAGCGGGAAGACACGCAGGAGCTGCAGCCCGGCCGCGGCGAGCTGTCGGAAGTCCTCGCGGACGACCTCAGGGCGCCAGTCGGACCACATCTGCGTCCCCGCGTGTGAGGCCCAGTAGTTGCAGCCGATGACGAACGCGCCGGGGGTGCGGTAGTCGAGGCCAGCCGACATGGAGTTATCCTTCCTGATGTCACGGGCGCCTGGGGCTCGGCCTCCAAGGCCCAGCCGGTGTCGCGCCGGACACAGCATAGCACCACGCCGTCAGCCGCACCATGGCAGGCAGGCCGGTGCTGTCCGCCCATGGCGTCCGGCGGCATGGCGGGTACCGCGCCCGCGCGACCGCCCCAGCCGCGCCGACGCTTGGCAGGGCGCCGTTGCGGGTCGAGATTAGGCCGCAACCCAAGGAGGACCCCGGCATGTCCGCGAGTCTGAGCATCGCCGTCGAGACGATCTTCCACGGCCGCCGCCGCAACGAGTGCTGGTTCGAGCCGAGCGCGGCGCTGGTGCCGGCCGGTCGCGGCGCCGCCGCGCCGGCGGTGATGGTCACCGCCAGTCAGCTCAACGGCTGTGACATCGGGCCGCACCACTACACCTGGACGCATGACCGCGGCCGACGCTGGAGCAACCCGGCGCAGAGCCAGGGCCTGCAGGTCAATCCCCTGCCGGAGGACGTCTTCGAGAAGCCGTGGGTGTCGCCCTTCTATCACCGCGCCAGCGACACCCTGCTGCTCCTGGGGCGGACCTGCTTCACGCAGGACACCCTGCCGCGCTCGGGCATCAAGGGCGAGTCGCACGCGATCTGGAGTCCGCGGGCGCGCGGCCTGGAGCTGCGGCCCGACCTGATTGCCTCGTGGTGGGACCCCGGGCGCGAGGACGCGGTGCCGTGGCAGCGCGTCGCCTGGCAGGACGCCTACGCCGGCACGGGCATCGACCGGGTCTACTCCTCGGATGTCAGCCAGCGCCTGGAGCTGGACGACGGCTCGATCCTCTGCCCGGTGACGGTCGGCAACGGCGAGGCCCGCGGCCGCGCCGGGGTGCTGCGGATGGTCCGCGAGGGCGAGCGCCTGCGCGTCGTCGAGCGCGGCACGATCCTCGTCTGCGACCAGGAGCGCGGCCTGCACGAGCCCTCGCTGGTCCGCTACCACGGGCGCTTCCTGCTGACCCTGCGCAACGACCTCCGCGGCTATGTGGCCAGCTCCCGCGACGGGCTGAACTTCGCCGCGCCGGTGCCCTGGACCTTCGACGACGGCGAGGAGCTCGGCAGCTACAACACGCAACAGCACTGGCTGTGCTTCGGCGGGGTGCTGTACCTGGTCTACACCCGCCGCAGCCCGCTCAGCGGCGGCGTGGTGCGTCATCGCGCCCCGCTGTTCCTGGGCGAGGTCGACCCGGAGAGGCTCTGCGTGCGCCGCGACACGGAGCGCGTGGTCATACCGGCCAACGGCGCCCGCATGGGGAACTTCTGCACGCTG
>JAGVUW010000217.1 GCA_019136035.1 Verrucomicrobiota bacterium
CCGGTCAGGGCCGCGTAGAGCGCCCCGCCGAGGTGCCAGTGGTCGTCCTCGGCGCCGCCGAGCAGCCCGGCCAGGGCCTCGTGGTTCTGGGTCGAACCCATCGTCACCCAGGCCCCGCCATTGAAGACGTAGTTGCGGTCCTCGGCTTCGATCCAGACCGCGAAGCCCTCGTTCGGCTCGGTCTCGACCCAGGCCTGGCCGTCGAACTCGTAGATGTGGTCGTCCTGCCAGCCCTCGATGCCGTCGGCGATGACGCGGGTGCCGGCGGCCGGGTTGACGGGCTTCGCCGCGACGATGCCCACGACGCTGTTCTGCCAGTCCAGCCCCATGGCCGTGCCGTCGACGTAGTCCCGGACGCGCTGCGCCGACCACAGCACATCCGCCGCGGCGGCGGCGCCGTCGTCGAGCACGGCACCGGCCAGGAGGTCGGCATCCAGGGCGCGTGTCGCCAGGTCAGCCTGGGTGGCCCGCGTTGCCAGATCAGCCTGGGTGGCCCGGTCCGCGAGGTCAGCCAGGGTCGCCCGCGTTGCCAGGTCGGCCTGGGTGGCCCGGTCCGCGAGGTCGGCCTGGGTCGCTCGTGCTGCCTGGTCGGCGTCCAGGGCGCGTGTCGCCAGGTCGGCCAGGGTGGCCCGGTCCGCGAGGTCGGCCTGGGTCGCTCGTGCTGCCTGGTCGGCGTCCAGGGCGCGTGTCGCCAGGTCGGCCTGGGTGGCCCGATCCGCGAGGTCGGCCTGGTCGGCGTCCAGGGCGCGTGTCGCCAGGTCGGCCGCGGCGGCGCTGGCGGCGCGGAAGCCCTTGCCGGCGACATCGACATTGTTGGCGATCGCGGCGGCGGTGACGCCGCCCTCGGCCAGGGCCAGGGCGACGGCGCCGCCCAGGGCGGCCTCGCCGCCGCCGGCCAATCCGCTGCCGGCGTTGACCGCGAGGGTGCTCGCGGCCAGCTTGGTGTTGTCGACGGCGCCGTCCTGCAGGTGCGCCGCGCCGATGGCGCCGGCGGCGATGTGAGCGGCGCCGACCGCGCCGGCGGCGATGTTGCCGGCGCCGATGACCCCGACGCGCAGGGCGTTACCCTCGATGGCGAGCGTGCCATCCTCGGCCAGGCGCACGGCCAGGCCGCCGTCGTCGATCACCGCGCCGTCGCCGCTCAAGGCCACGGCCGCGGCCGGGATCTGGCTGACGTTCACCCAGCCGGTGCCGTCGAAACGCAGCAGGTCGCCGGCCGCCGCGCCGGTCGTTGTGACGTCGGTCAGGTCATCCAGGGTCGTCGGTATGTCGCCGACGGCCTCGATCGCCGCGTCGACGTAGGCCACCACGGCGGCAGCGGTTGCCAGGGCCGCCGTCGCGTCCTTGACCTCAGGCGTCCCGCCCAGCTCCGAGAGCACGACGCCGGGCCGGAAGGCCCCGAGGTCGAGGTTGAGGATCCGGTTGATGTCGGCATCCAGGGTCTTGTTCTCGAGGACCTGCGGAGCGGCCAGGGTCACGGCGGTCCCCGCGATCTTCGCCGGGTCGATGCCGGCGTCTGCCGCCAGGTGGCGGTTGCCGACAGCGCCGTCGGCGATGAGCTCGGCCGTGATGCCGCCGGTGGTCACCTGCAGGGCCCCCGAGGGGCTGACGGCCAGGCCCGTCCCGGCGAGGGAGACATGCAGCTTGCCCGGCGTCACGGCCGCGTCGCCGAGCATGTCAGCGGTGACCCCGCCGTTGACCACTCCCGCCGCCCGGCGGGCGTAGGGCACCGCGTGCAGGACCACCCGTGGCAGGAGGCGCTCGGCGCCGATCTCGAGTTCGAGATAGAGTGCCCCCTCGAAGTCCACACCGGCCTGGGCAAAGGGCGCCTCGGCGCCCAGCGCCACCGCAAAACGACCGCCTACCACCGCGACCTCGGCGTGGCGCTCCTCCCAGAGCGCCGCCAGGTGGGCGCTGTCGGGGGTGTCGAACAGACGGAAGGTCACCGCGACCATGCCGTTGACCGGCTGGCCGTCCGCGCCGGTGAGGTAGCCCTGATACTGAATCGTCTCCGGCACCGCCAGGACGATCCCCGAAGCCCATAGCACACCAGCCAGCACGACACGCCAGAGTCCGCGACCAGGCCCAACGACTCCCCGGAACTTCATGGCAGACTCCTCCTCGACGCCGGCACTCCTCCGGAGCGGAACCGCGGAAGCCGGGGCGAGCGCCGTGTCACCGCGGGCTGCCAGGCGCCAGCCTCCCGCCGCCTGACTGCCGATGCCGCCGCCTCCGGCGCGCTATCGCCCCCAGTCGACTCTGGGTACCATGCCCCCCTCGCACTGCCAATGCAAGGGGCAAAGACGGCAGAACGCGGGCCGCCGACCCACGTTATGGATGGGCTCGACGCGGGATCACAACCCGGCGCGATCTTCTGCCACATACCCCCCGGCGCACCACGTCAGTCGTTTCCCGGGCGCTGCCGGCGCCCGGGAGGTCCACGGACGGCGCCGCGGACCTACGCGCCGGGCGCCACCGCCCGGACTCGACTGGCGGGCCAATCCCCGGCCGCGTTGACCGTTGCAGGGCACCCTTGCACTGCTTATGTTGACGCGTTGTCAGACCCACCGTTCGGGACGGCCTGGTGCCTGCGGCCGTCGGCTGCTTTGCGGAGAAGCCCTCGTGGATGACCGTCCGCTCAACATCTGCCATGTCATCACGCGCATGATCGTCGGTGGAGCGCAGGAGAACACGCTCCTGACGGCCCGCGGTCACGTCGAGCGTGGCCACCGTGTGACCCTCGTCACCGGTCCGTCGCCCGGCCCGGAGGGCGCCCTGTTGGCGGCCGAGACCGTCCCCGGCCTGGAGGTGGTCGAGATTCCGGCGCTGGTGCGCCAGATCAGCCCCTGGCAGGATTTCCTGGCGTACCGCCGGCTGCGGCGGTTCTTTCTGCGGGGGGGCTTCGATGTCGTCCACACGCACTCGTCCAAGGCCGGCATCCTCGGCCGGCTGGCGGCACGACGTGCCGGTGTCCCCCTGGTGGTACACACCGTGCACGGCCAGCCCTTCCATCCGTACCAGTCGCGCTGGCTGAACGCCGTCTACATCCACGCCGAACGCCTGGCGGCCCGGAACTGCGACCGCATCCTGGCCGTGGCTCAGGCCATGGTCGACCAGTGCGTCGCCGCCGGCGTCGCACCGGCCGAGATGTACCGCGTCGTCTACAGCGGCATGGACATGGAGGCCTTCCTCACCACCCGGCCTGACCCGGCCCTGCGCCGGAGCCTCGGCCTGCCTGAGGGCGTCCCCGTCGTCGGCAAGATTGCGCGGCTCTTCGAGTTGAAGGGCCACGACTTCCTCCTGGCCGCAGCGCCGGCCATTGTCAAGGCCATACCGGAGGCGCATTTCCTCCTCGTCGGCGACGGTGTCCTACGCGAGTCGATCGCCGCCCGCGCCGCCGCCCTCGGCCTGCGGGACCGCTTCATCTTTGCCGGCCTTGTGCCGCCCGCCGAGGTCTGCCGCTATACCGCCCTGATGGATGTCCTCGTGCATCTCTCCCTCCGCGAAGGCCTACCGCGCACCGTCGTGCAGGCCCTCGCCAGCGCCGTGCCGGCCGTCGGCTTCGCTCTCGACGGCACTCCGGAGGTCATTGAGGATGGCGTCACCGGCCGGCTCTGCCCCGCCGGCGACGCCGAGGCCGTGGCCGCCGCCGTCATCGACCTCCTGAGCCACCCTGACCTGCGCCAGCGCCTCGGGCGGGCCGGCCGCGAGCGCGTCCGTACGCAGTTCTGCTGGCGGCGTATGGCCGACCTCATCGAGCAGGAATACCGGGCTGGCCTGGAGCGCCGCCGGGCGGTCTGAAAGCCCTGGCGTCAAAGGCCTTCCCGGGGGCCCGTCGGGGGCTCGCGGCGGCATCTGTACATAGCTCGGCAACCTGTTGGTAGCAAGCGTCTTGCCGTATCTTCTTCCGGGCAGTCAAACCTAACGCCAAGGACTTACGAAGAATCGGCTGGAGGCCCCCCCAAAAACCTCTCCGGAGGCTTGCCATACCCCCCCGGGTTTGGTAAGTTCCTTAAGTAATCCTGACCGAAACGGCAAGAGAGGCCGTGCTCCGCTGTCCCTGGGTTGTTGTCGCCTCGATCGCTCTGGATCTTTCGATATGATGAGCAGTGTTGCGGAACTATGGCAGGCGGCCCGCGTGCGCCTCGGGGAGCTCCTGAACGAGGATACCTTCACCCGCTGGATCGCCGGGATTGTGCCGGTTCGCCGTGAGGAATCCAGGGTCGTCCTGGGGGTATCCTGCAGCATGTTCAGCGACTGGCTGACGCTGAACTACCTCGAGCTGATTGAGCGCACGTTGCGCGAGGTGAGTGGCGAGGCCGGCCTGAGCGTCGCCTTCGAGTCGGGCCACGAAGGCCCGGCAGCGGTTGAGGCGGCCGGGGCGGTCGCCGTCGCCCCCAAGGCCAGTGTGCCTCCGGCGAAGGCCGAGGCCGCGGCGCCGCCGCGGCGCGTCCGTAAGCATACGGCACCGGCGGCGGCGCCTGAGGCGCCCGTCGAGACGCTGAACTTCAACCGGCGATTCTCCTTCGGTACCTTCGTCGTCGGCGAGAACAACCGCTTCGCGCACGCCGCCTGCGTCGCCACGGCAGCGGCGCCGGGCGCGGCCTACAACCCGCTCTTCATCCACAGCCCCACCGGCCTGGGCAAGACGCACCTCCTGCAGGCCACCGCTCAGGAGCTGCTGCGGACCCGCCCGCGCGCCAGGATCGCGTACCGCTCCAGCGAGGAGTTCTCCAACGAGTTCATCGAGGCCATCCGCTCGGGGACCATGAGCGCCTTCCGGGCACGCTACCGCAGCGTCGATCTCCTACTCATCGATGATGTCCACTTCTTCGCCGCCAAGGAACGCCTCCAGGAGGAGTTCTTCCATACCTTCAATGCCCTCTACCACGGCCACAAACAGATCGTCCTGACCTCCGACCGGCCGCCGCATGAGCTCGGCGGCGTCGAGAAGCGCCTCGTGTCGCGTTTCGAGTGGGGCCTGACCACGGATATCGCGCCGCCGGATCTGGAGACGCGCGTGGCCATTCTGCGCCGTAAGCAGGACGACCACGCCATCAAACTCGGCGACGATATTCTGTTCCTCATCGCCGGACGCATCCGCAGCAACATCCGCCGTCTGGAAGGGGCCCTCATCAGCCTGGTGTCGTACGCCTCGGTCACCGGCACGACCCTCGACGTTGCCAAGGCCGAGGAGCACCTCGGGCCGTTGCTCGACGAGGAGCCGGCGTCGCTGGTCACGGTCGAGCATATCCAGCGTACCGTCGCCGAGTTCTACGACATTCGTGTCTCCGACATGCTCGGCAACCGCCGCCCCCAGAACATCGCCATGCCCCGCCAGGTGGCCATGTTCCTCTGCCGTGAGCTGACGAGCTACTCGTCGCCCGCCATCGGCGAGCACTTCCACCGCAACCACGCGACGGTCCTGCACGCCCAGCAGGTCATCAAGGACCGCCTGGCCGGCGACCCGGAGTTCCAGCGCGAGGTCAGCGTCCTGCGCCGCAAGATCCGCGCCTGACGGATCTTCTGCCGCTGACGCCGTTGCCGGCTGGCGGCCGAAGATCCGACGGGCGGGAACGCAAACGCCCAGGTCGGCGGGGCCGGCCTGGGCGTGGCT
>JAGVUW010000491.1 GCA_019136035.1 Verrucomicrobiota bacterium
CCGCGTGGCGGCGGCCGACCCGATGGTGGCCCTGAACAGCATCCACATGCGCTTCCAGAGCGGCGCGGTCGGGTACCTCTTCAGCCAGCGCGGCGATGCCACCATGGGCCTGGGCGGCTGGTGGAGCGTCGAGGTCGGCGGCTCGCAGGGCACCTTCTGGCCGGCGCCGGGGACGCCGGGTGCCAAGCCCGAGAAGCTCGGCCTGGGTCAGGTCCCGGAGCCGACCGTGCACGACACCGGCATCAAGGACTTCGGGGCGACCTTCCCGAACCGCATCCATGCCTTCCTCGAGGATGTGACCAACCGGGTCCCGAAGCACCGTCTGCGCGCCAACGGGCGCGACGCCCTGGCGACGCTGGAGTACACCTTTGCGGCGATCGAGTCCTTCGAGGAGGGCGGCGTGCTGGTACGGCCGAACCCGCTGCCGACGCTGCGGCACAACCCGCGCGAGCAGTGAAGCGGTCGGTGGAGTGTTCACGGCGGCGGCCGCGGGTCGCGGCGCCGCCGCGGCGAGGCTGGGTTAATCGGACTGCCGGTCGGCGTTCCGGCGGCGTGGCGATCGGGCCAGGCCGGGCGCCGAGCGGGCGGTGACGTGGAGGCTCTGAGATGATCACGCTGGGCGTCAATACGGTGCTCTTCGGCAAGCACGACTTCCGCACGGCCATGGCGCACATCAAGCGCGCCGGCTACGACGCGGCTGAGATTTCGGCCCTGGGCAGCATGGCCAACCACCTGCCCCTGGATGACTGGCGGAGCCACGCCGCGGAGATCAAGGCGATCGCCGCGGATCTGGCCCTGCCGCTGAGCGCGGTCGAGGTCGCGACCACCGCCGAGGACCGCCTCATGCTGGCCTACGAGGCCTGCGCCGCGATCGGCATTCCGGTCGTCAATGTCGGCCCCGGCGGCACCAAGCCCGACTGCCCGGAGGACCTCGTGCGGCTGGCGGCGCACCTGGAGCGCATGGCGGCCAAGGCGGCCGAGTTCGGTGTGGTCCTGTGCATGAAGGCGCATGTCAACACCGGCGTCTTCAACACCCCGACGACGCTGGAGATCATGCGGCGGGTGTCCGCGCCGGCCTTCGGGATCGACATGGACCCGAGCCACATCCACCGCAGCGGCGAGGTGCCCAAGGAGGCGCTCAAGGCCGTCGTGTCGCGGGTGCGCCATGTGCACATCCGCGACTGCGTCGGACTGGGGCCGCGTCCGGGCACGCCCGAGGAGCAGGCCTGCGGCCGGGGCGACATCGACCTGGCGGGGTACTGCCGGGTGCTGGTCGAGGCCGGCTACGACGGCCCGGTCAACCTCGAGGTCATCGGCGCCCTCGACTACGACCTGACGGCGCAGGCGATGATCGCGGCGGAGAGCTACGGGTTCCTCAATGCCTGTCTGAAGGCCTGCGGCGGCCGCTGACCTGACCCCGTCACGCGCCGCAGGGCGGCTCGTGAACAGGTCACCCTGCGGGCTTCGACGCGAGGCCCTTGCGGTCTCTTGCTCTGGGTCAGCCTTGAGCAAGCGGCGTGGAGCGACGCGCGTCGAAACGTGCGCCGCAGTATAGTGCGGCGCACGTGGATGAATCACGACGCGACGGGCTTCGTGAATCATCCAGGCTGAGCGGTTCGCGCCGTTCGAGACGGAGGCGTACGATGGCCCTGGGAATCGGCATCCTCGGATTTGCGCATGGTCACGTCGGGTCGTACATGGCGCAGTGGCGCGCGCACCCGGAGTACGGCGTCGGTGTGGTCGCCGGCTGGGACCACGACGCCGCGCGTCTGGAGAAGAACGCGGTGCCGGCGGGTCTGCGTCAGCACGCCACGGCCGCGGCCCTGGTAGCCGACCCGGGCGTGGAGGCGGTGGTCATCGGCGCCGAGACCTCACGGCACGCCGACCTGGTCGAACTGGCGGCGGCTGCCGGCAAGGCGGTGGTCCTGCAGAAGCCCATGGCCCTGACCATGGGCGAGGCCGACCGCATCGTCGCGGCGGTGCGCCGCAGCGGGGTGGCGTTCACCCTGGCCTGGCAGATGCGCGTCGACCCGCAGAATGTGCAGATGAAGGACCTCGTGGACAGCGGCCGTTTTGGCCGGGTGTACATGGTCCGTCGCCGTCACGGCCTGAGCGTCCCGACCTGGGGCGACTGGTTCCTCGACAGTTGGCACGTCCGCCCCAGCGACAACCGTGACATCTGGGCCGACGACGCCGCACACGCCGTGGATTTCCTGCACTGGCTGCTGGGGGTGCCCGCCTCGGTCACCGCCGAGATTGCCTCGCTGTACCACCCGAAGATGCCGATGGACAACGGCATCGCCATCTACCGCTATGCAGACGGCGGGCCGGTGGCCGAGGTCACGTGCTCGTTCACCTGCCTGGCTGCCGAGGCGACCACCGAGATCATCTGCGAGAAGGGCACCATCCTGCAGAGCTACGGCGACGGCCCCAGCGCCGCCGCGCCGCGTCCGGCCGGCGCCTGCGGCCTGAAGTGGTACCACCTCGACCAGCGCGACTGGACGCCCAGCACGATCCCGAGCCCGACCAGCCAGGGCGAGCGCCTCGCCGGCCTGGCGCAGCCCCTGGCCGAGTTCCTCCTCGGCCGGCGCCCGGCCATCGCCAGCGCCGAGGAGGGCCGCATCTCGCTGCGCATGACCCTGGCCGGGCACCTCTCCAACCGCGAGGGCCGACGGGTGGCCCTGGATGACCCCGGCATCGACCGCATCTGATGAGCCTGCCGCGCCGGCCCGATGGGCCGCACGCGAGGGATTACGCACCTCAGGAAGGACACCACCATGGCACCACGCAAGAAGACCGCCAAGCGTCCGAATGTCCTGCTGATCGGCATCGACTCCCTGGTGTCGACCCACATGAGCTGCTACGGCTACTCGCGGCTCACCACGCCCCACATCGACCGCTTCGCGCGCGGCGGCACCCTCTTCGAGAATACCTTCTCGCCGCACGTGCCGACCACGCCCGGCTACGGCAGCATGCTCACCGGCCGCGACTGCTTCGGCACCAACTGCGTCGCCCTGCGCCACAAAGGCCAGTTCCCCGAGGAGACCAAGACCCTGGCGACCATCCTCGGCGAGCAGGGCTACAACACCACCTGCGTCGGCTTCACCGGCAATGCCGCCGCCCGCGGCTTCCAGACCTACCTCAACTTCAGCGGCTGGGGCGCCGGTGCCGACGGTCGCAGCCACAAGGCCGAGTGCCTCAACGACACGGCCCTGCCGGAGCTCGAACGCCTCGCTGCCGCCAAGGAGCCGTTCTTCCTCTTCCTGCGGCACATGGACCCGCACACGCCCTACCTGCCGCCGGCGCCGTTCGACCGCATCTTCTACCACGGCAACGAGCGCGACCCGAAGAACACCAGCATGGAGCCGGTGTACGACTTCGTGCCCTTCCGTGACTACTTCCTGTCCTGGCTGCCGGGTCCGGGCCTGGTCACCGACAAGGACTACGTCATCAGCCTCTACGACGGCGCCGTCGCCTACATGGACGCCTGCATCTCGCGCATCTTCACCACCCTCGAGGGCCTCGGCATCCTCGAGGACACCATCGTGGTCATCAACAGCGACCACGGCGAGACCCTCTACGACCACGACTGCTACTTCGACCACCACGGCATCTACGACAACACCCTGCGCGTGCCCTGCATCCTGCGCTGGCCGGCCAAGATCCCGGCCGGCCGCCGTATCGCCGGGTACAACCAGCACAAGGACCTGGTCCCGACCCTGATGGAGCTGATGGAGATCGACGCCGGGGTGCCCTTTGACGGGCGCTCGCTGATGACCCTGGTGCGCGGCGAGGCCGAGCACCTCGACACCGAGTTCTACCTCACGGAGTGCACCTGGATGCGCAAGCACGGCTGGCGTACGCCGCAGTGGAAGTTCTTCGAGGCCCTCGAGCCGGATTTCCACTTCAAGCCGAAGGTCGAGCTCTACGACCTCTTCCACGACCCCCAGGAGCTGAACAACCTCGCCGAGAAGGAGCCGGCCATCGTCGCGACCCTGCGGGCCCGCATGCAGGCCTTCATCGCCCAGCGCGAGAAGGCCGTCGGGCGGCCTAACCCGATGGTCTCGCAGGAGTGCTGGCACGGCCATCCGGAGTGCGGCCCGGCCTTCACCAGCAGCGAGCAGGCGTACAACACCCTGCACATCGGCGACCCGAAGGAGGCCGCCAAGCTGCAGGACCGCGCTGCCCGCAAGTAGCCGGTCCGGCAGTCGGGTGGAATCGAAAAGCCCCGGGTCAGCCTGTGCTGGCCCGGGGCTTGGCGTGTCGTGGAGCGTCAGGCCAGGATGGCCTCGATCGCCTTGGCAGTCTCGGCCTCCGGGGTCGTCAGCAGGGCGCCAACGCGGAGGCTGACGCGGCGGCTGGCGCCGGGGAGGATCGCCTGGACGTTGCCCTTGGCCTTCTCGGCGCTGAAGCCCTCGGGCTCGGCCGTCGCCGGCAGGACCATGCCCATGGCGCGTTCGTCGCCGGTGTTGGCGATCCAGCGCACCGCCTTGCCGAGCTGCTCCGGACGGTGCGCGACGTAGTCAGCGCGGCCGTCGGGGTGCACCTGCATACTGTGGGCCCAGCCCTGCGCGTCGGCCAGGTAGTCGAGGTAGAGGCAGACCTCCGGGTTGTACGGGGTGCTCTCGGAGAAGACGTTGTGGATGGCCGGATCGGTCGCCAACTGGTCGAGCAGCTCGCGATAGCCTGGGGGCGTGGTGACGTGCGACGGCACGCTGCGACGGACGCGGACGTGCTCGGGCGTGCACGGCGCGCTGTACACCAGGCGGGCCCCGTCCACCGGGCGGAAGTTGATGTGCGCCAGGTACATCCATGGCATCGGTGAGCGCCGGAGGTTGGTGACCTCGAGGCTGACGTCGTAGACCGGCCGGCCCGGCCGCAGGGTGATCCCGGCCCGGGCCAGGTAGTGGCCCGCGAAGGCGACGCGGTGCTCGTAGGTCCCGCCCAGGGTCAGGAAGGGGCCCTCGGCGTCCTCGCCCAGGAGGAGGTACGCCTCCTGGTAGGGGGCGTTGGGCAGCTCGCCGTGCAGGGCATGGCGGTCATCGGGGCCGGGCACGCCCATGGCCAGGGCGCCGCAGTGCAGGAAGAAGGCGCCGTAGGTCGACAGGTAATCGCGTGTGGGCACGGGCTCCTGGAAGGTCGTCTGCATGCCGAGGGGCCGGCCATGCACGCCTGCCGACCAGATCTGCTGGCCCTGCCACGGCAGCACCACCAGGTTGCCGGGGGCGTTGTGCAGACGCACCGCCGGTACGCCGGTGCTGAAGCGGAAGGCGCTGACGCGGAAGTGGTCGTTGGCGAGCAGGGTCCGCTCGGTCTCGCCACAGAGGCCGGGCTGGAGTTCGATGCGGGTCGTTGCCTGGGTCATGGTTGCGTCCTCCTGAACGCCTCGGCGCCTGCGGCCGCACGCGCGGGCAGGTCTGCACGATGCCGGCGTCCTCCGCACAATGTCGGCTCTCCGAGGCGCCGATGCAACTGCCCGGGCGCGCCGCGGGCGCATGTCTGTTCCGTAGGTATCGCCGCTGTGGGATCCTTGCCCGGACCGGCGGTCCGGGGGACGGTCATGTGTTCTTCGGGGGGCGCTTCCTGGCCGGTTTGCCGCG
>JAGVUW010000766.1 GCA_019136035.1 Verrucomicrobiota bacterium
AGCGGTGGCCGCTTCCGGCCAGCGCGGCGGCAGCCGGATATCGGCGTAGGAGGCGAAGGCGGTGCCATGCTGGCGGTTGTACTCCTCGATGGATCGGGTGTACTGGGGCCGCAGGAAGAGCCGTTTGTAGAAGCCCTCGACGTTGAGATAGACGCGCTCCTCGAGGCCCCGCCCGGCGGCGAACTCACGGAAGGCCTCGGCGTAGTCGTCGGTGGCCGGCATGGTGCGCCGTATGGCGTTGTCCTGGACATTGATGTAGAGGCTGTTCCAGTTGACGAACTCAGTGCCCATGGCGCGGTTCAGGGCGTCGATGTCGTCGTCGAAGCGCTCCTGCAGGCCGGCTTTGAACTCGCGCAGGTGTCGCGGCACGGCCCGCGAGACGCGGGCGCCGCTGTAGGAAAGGGTCCAGGCGTAGTGCGGCAGGTCGGCCTCCTCGAGGAACTCGCGCCAGGCCTGCACCAGCCGCGGCCGCGAGGCCGAAGGCGGCTCGAGCACCGCGAACGACGCGACCTCGGCGTCGCAGGCGATGTTGAGGCTGTCCAGCGACTCGTTGTAGAGGCCCTCGATGTGCTTGCGGTACAGCGCCAGGTCGTCGCGGAGGAACGCCGGCACCGCGGCGAAGTCACTGACGTCGACGCCGCTCTTGGTGCTGCCGGCCAGCATGATCAGGAGCGGGTAGAAGGTCGTGATCGAGCCGAGGGTCAGCACCAGGTAGATGGCGCCCACCAGGAGGCGCACCTGCGGGGCGCGTCGGCCGATCCTGGAGATGATGGGCATGGGACTCTCCTGACGGGTGCCTCAGCGGGGCTTCTGGCCCGTCGTGCGGAACTCGAGCCGCGACAGGATGCGCAACTGGTACACCGTGAAACCGATGAGCATGAGGCCGAGCAGCCAGGCCATTGCGGTGGCCTCGCCGAAGTTCAGAAAGACGAAGGCCTTGTAGAAGATGTGCAGGCCGACCTCCTCGGTGTTCTTGGCACCGCCGGTCATGGCCAGGATGTTGCCGGAGGCGCCATACCACGACCCGATGAAGACGCCGACGAAGTTGATGATCAGGAGCGGCCGCAGGGTCGGCAGCACGGTGAACAGGATCTTGTCGACGAAGGTAGCGCCGTCCAGGTCGGACGCCTCGTAGTAGTCCTCGGGAATGCCCTTGAGGGCGGCCAGGTAGATCAGGCAGCCGGGGCCCATGCCGGCCCAGATCATCGGCATCACACAGCAGAGCATCGCGGTGTCGGAGTCGTTCAGCCAACTGAAGGGCTGCGGCAGGGTCCGGTGCAGTACCGCGTACCACACCGGGTCGACGCCCTGGAGGCCGGCCACGACCTCGGCCAGGGCCAGGCCGCCCAGGAGTGCCCCGCCGCCGAGCGCGGCCCAGGTCAGGCGCTCGCGGCCCGCCGCGGCGCGGCGGGCCCGCCCGGCGGCCAGACCCAGCAGCACCGCCCCCGCGACCAGCGCCGCCGCCCGCGGCGCCAAGGCCAGCCAGCCCACCGGGCCGGTGCCCCAGAACGACACCGGAACCAGCCCCAGGGCCACCGCCAGCGCCGCCAGCCCGACGCCCAGCCATAGCCAGCGCCGACGCGCCGCGGCGCCGCTCACCTCCGACAGCCACGGGCTGAGCACCACCGGCGGCAACAGCGTCAGACTGACCACCGCCAGCGGCCGCGACAGCCCGGCGTAACTCAGGATCGGCCGCGCCAGCGCCACGCAGGTCGTGAAGAGCACCACCCCGATGGCCAGGAAGAGCAGCCCGATGCCCGTCATGTCGTGGAACCAGGTCCGGCGGGCAAACCCGAAGGCGACCGCGAAGAGGATGAGGCCGATGACCAGGAAGCCGCCGGCGGGAAGGCGCATCACCACGGCATTCAGTGTGCCGCGCTCGCTGGGCTCGTAGAATGACTTCCAGAGCAGAATGACCACCAGGCCGGTGATCACCGCCGGCAGGTAGAACAGGGTGCGGTAGAGGACCTTGCCATGCGGGACCTCCTGCAGCAGCACCGCCAGGACCACCGGCGGCAGGAAGGTCAGGCTGATCACCAGGGTCGAGTAGCGCAGCGAATTCCACACCGCCCGCCACCAGTCGGGGCTCCAGAGCACATTGGCGTAGTTGTCGAGGCCTCGCCAGGTCGAGTCGCCCATGATGCGGTAGTCCTGCAGCGACATCAGCGAGCCCTGTGCCACGGGCAGGTAGCGCCAGAAGAAGATCGAGAGCACCGCCGGCACGAGCATGAGGTAGCCCCAGGCGTAGCGCCGGAACTGCCAGCCCCGCTTCTCGCCCGGGACCGCCGCCGGCGTGAAGGTCGCGATGATGCGTCGGGAGACGATGCCGAAGACCACGCCGATGGCCAGCAGCGCCGCCGCGGCCGTGACACGGCGCAGGAGCATCGCCCGCGGCGCCACCGCGCCGAGCATCTCCTGCCGGGCCTTCTGGGCCGCCTGCACGAGGAGGCCCTGCAGCACGGCCAGGCGCTCGCCCTCGTCGTCGGGGAGGTCGCCGTCGAGGGCCATCTCCTCGGCCGCCTGAATCGGCTCGGTCAGGATCTCGTAGGCGAGATTGCTGTGACGCCCATAGGGCTCCGGCGTGCTCGAGGCGATGGCGATCTCGAAGGTCTCGGTCCACTCCCGCGGCGAGAGCCGCACGATCTCCTCATAGCCGAAGCGCTCCAGGTACTTCGGATTGACGAAGCGCCCCAGGCCGCCCTCGACCATGATGCGGGTCTTGATGGCGACGGCCTGCTCGCTCTCGTAGAAGCGGATGTACTCCCAGGCGGCGTCGCGCACGAGGGGGTCCTCGATGCCGGCGAAGAGGCCCATCATGCGGCTGTTCAGCTCACCGCCGCGGCGGCGTTCGCCCGTGGTACCGAGCGGCGGCCCGAGCGGCACCGGGCACATCCCCGTCAGGTCGGGGTTGATGCTGGTGAAGAGCCGCTCGTCGATATAGTCGAACATGATCGCAATCTCACCGCGCTCCCACTTCACCGAACTCTCGGCGGCCTCCTTGTGCGCATAGCCGAAACGGCTGCGGCCAGCGGCATCGACCCACGCCTCCGTGCAGAGGCGCGTGTAGTAGTCCAGGGCCACCGCCGCATTCGGGGTGTCGAAGACCACATCCCAGCGGTCGTCGGCCTCGTCGTAGCGCAGGACATCGCCCCCGGCCGACCACAGGAAGGTCGTCCAGAACCAGGCTTCGTGCTTGCCGCGCCCCAGACGCAGGGCGTAGATCCCGCGCGAGGGGTCGGTGATGCGACGACAGGCCTTGAGGAGGTCGTCCCAGGTCCAGTCCTTGTCCGGATACGACAGGCCCTTCTCATCGAAGAGGTCGCGCCGGAAGAGCAGGACCTTCCCCAGCGCCCCGCCGTACGGCATGGCGTAGACGTGGTTCGCGCCGTCGGGGCCGCGCCGCCGGATGACCGGCCAGATCTTCGGATGGACGCGGAAGTCGACCTCCGCCTCGCTCATGGCCGTGAGGTAGCCGTCCTCAGGGCGGTCCAGGGGATAGAGGAAGCCCTGCCGGATGTAGGTGTCCGACTTGCGGAAGTTCACGTACATCACGTCGGGGGCCACGCCGCCGGCGATGGCCAGGAGGTCGGTCTCGACACCGGCGACGGAGATGCCCGAGAAGGGCTGCAGGTCGATCTCGACGTGGTCCCAGTCGTGTCGGCCGTAGCGCGCGGGATCGGCCAGCACGCGCGGCAGGAGACGCTCACGGAAGATCGCGGGGAAGCACCGGACGAATTCCTTGACCGCTGCCGCCTCCGAGCGGGTGTAGGTGTCCGTGCGGCTCGGATCCGGCAGGCTCCACAGGGTCACATGGATGACCGTCTTGCCCGGCGCGTCCTCGACCCAGCCGGCACGCAGCCCGCCGCCACTCAGGATCAGGATGATCCCGGCCGCCACGCCCCACACTGCCCGCCCCGGAGAGAGGATCGTCGGCGTGGGCAGGGCCATGAAAAATGCCTCCAGAAGAGGCGCCGTCGACAGCCGCCGACCGCGCCGGAGCGGGATTGAGAAGTCGGGGGTAATAGAGGCACCGTCGGCAGGGGTGTCAAGCCCGGGAAGAGCCGGTAGGTCATGCGAGCCGAGGGCGACCACGGGCGCCGCGCCGCGGCGCCGGATAGAGCATCGCGAAAGATCGCTCGCCACCGGTGTGGAGCGCGAGTGTCCACAGACGCGAATGCGTCCACGAGCCGCAACGGCCTTGACGGCACAACGCCGCGATGTTCCATACGAACGGCGTCTCCGGCGCGCGGGTCGCCGGCCGGAGGTGGCATGTGCATCCTTGCGCATGTCCGGGCGCCCGGCACCCGCCGTCCCTTGCGTCCCTTGCGTCCCTGCCCTGCCGCGACGCCTGCCCCCCGCCCCGCGGCGCCCCTCAGGCGAAGGCTGCCGCGACCAGGCGGCGCGCCTCCTCGAGGAGGTGCTCGAGGTGCTCCGCGCCGCGGAAGCTCTCGGCGTAGATCTTGTAGATATCCTCGGTGCCCGAGGGCCGCGCGGCGAACCACCCGCTGGCAGTCTCGACCTTCAGCCCGCCGATCGGCGCGCCGTTGCCGGGTGCCGTGGTCAGTATCCGCGTAATGGCCTCGCCCGCCAGGTGGTCGGCTATGACGCGCTCGGGTGCCAGACGCGCCAGGATGGCGCGCTGGCGGGCATCCGCCGCGGCGTCGATGCGGCGGTACACCGGCGCGCCGAAGCGCTCGGTCAGCGCCGCGTAGTGCTGCGACGGATCGCGGCCGGTCACGGCCGTGATCTCGGCCGCCAGGAGCGCCATGATGATGCCGTCCTTATCCGTCGACCAGACCCGGCCGTCACGTCGCAGGAAGGACGCCCCGGCGCTCTCCTCACCGCCAAAGCCCAGCGTCCCCGCCGCCAGGCCGTCGACGAACCACTTGAAGCCCACCGGGACCTCCACGACCTCGCGACCCCGCTCGGCCGCCACGCGGTCGAGCAAGGCCGTGGTGACCACGGTGCGCCCGACCCGCGCCTGAGGCCCCCAGGCCGGACGCTGCGAGAGCAGGTAGTGCACGGCCACACTCAGGAAGTGGTTCGGGTTCATCAGGCCGCCGCTCGGCGTGACAATCCCATGCCGGTCGAAATCCGGGTCGTTGCCGAAGGCGAGGTCGAAACGGTCCTTCAAGGCGATCAGACCCGCCATCGCCGCCGGCGAGGAGCAGTCCATGCGGATCTTGCCGTCGTGGTCGACATGCATAAAACGGAAGGTCGGATCGGGTGTCGTGTTCAGCGCCGTGATATCCAGGCCATGCCGCGCCGCGATGGCCTCCCAGTAGGCCAGGCCGGCGCCGCCCAGGGCGTCGGCACCAAGGCGCAGGCCGGCCGACCGTATCGCCGCCAGGTCGACGATGTTCGGGAGGTCGTCGACGTACGGACCCACAAAGTCGTGCGCGCGCGTCGTCGGCGCCCGCAGGGCCCGCTCGGCGTCCACGCGGCGGACCTCGCGCAGACCGCCGGCGAGGAGGCGGTTGGCGTCGTCCTCGATGGCCTTGGTGATGTCGGCGTCGGCCGGGCCGCCATGCGGCGGGTTGTACTTGATGCCGCCATCGCCAGGCGGGTTGTGC
>JAGVUW010000369.1 GCA_019136035.1 Verrucomicrobiota bacterium
AGGTGCTCCAGGCCGCCGCGGGCCGCCACCTGCGTGCGGATCTCCGAATCGAACAGGGTCAGCCCGACGCTGTCCTGCTGGTGCGTCGTGACATAGGCCAGCGCCGCGGCCAGCTTCGCCGCACAGGCGTACTTCGTCGGCCCCTTGTGAGCGTAGGCCATCGACTTCGAGCCATCGACGAGGAGGTACACCCGCAGGTTGCACTCCTCCTCGTACTGCCGCACGTAGAGCCTCTCGTTGCGGCCATAGACACGCCAGTCGAGGTGGCGCAGGTCGTCGCCGGGAACGTACTGCCGGTAGTCGGCAAACTCGACGCTGAAGCCCTTCAGGGGGCTGCGATGCGCCCCGGCGAGGGTGCCCTCGACCGTGAAGCGCGAGCCCAGCGCCAGGCTGGCCAGGCGGGTCATCTCACGCTGATTGAGTAGTCTGCCGATGCCGTCGTTCATGGGTGCCTGCATCCGCGGCCACTGGCGGTATGGCCCGCTACAGTGCTACCGCCACGGCCCGAATACAAGCCCCCGAGCGCGCGCGCCAGGGTCTGGTCGAAGATGGCCTCGGCGCTCAGCCGGTCACCATCGTATGAGAGTTCGCGTCGTTGTGCTGTCGATGCCGTGGCGGCTCGTGGACGCATTCGCGTCTGTGGACACTCGCGCTCCACACCGGTGGCGAGCGGTGTTTCGCCTTGCCATGGCCGGCGCCCCGGGCGCCGGAGACGACGATGAAGGGGTACCAGAGCCGGATTTCGCCAACCGTCCGGGAGCCCGCCCAGGGCGAGGGTCACGCCACCGGGCCGAATCACCGGCCACAACCGCAAAAAGCGCCTGCGGCGCCTTGCAAAGACGGGCCTCTCTTCCATATTAAGGGCCGTCATCACGACAGGGCGCGCATAGTTCAGTTGGCTAGAACGCTACCTTCACACGGTAGAGGTCTCAGGTTCGAGTCCTGATGCGCGCACCACCTCCCCCCTGCCCCGCCGCCACCATCGCCGACGGGTCGAAGTCCCCCGCTCCCTGGACCACGCCGCCCTTGATCACCATGGCGATCGCGTCATGGCAGGAAAGGACCTCGATGTCCTGATCCGGGGCGCCCCGGACGACGACGAGGTCGGCCCGCTTGCCCTCCTCCAGGGTGCCGGTGCTGCCGAGGATGCCGAGGACGTCGGCCGTGTGCCGCGTGCCCGCCACGATCGCCTCGATCGGCGTCAGGCCGCAGGCGACGAGCAGCCGCAGCTCATTCATGACCGAGCCGGGTCCGCCGTCGGTGCCAACGGCGATCCGTATGCCCATCGCGTGGGCCTTGGCGACGCCGGCGCAGTGGACGGGATGAGCCGCCTTCATCCGCTCCGACATGTACACCGGCCAGTTGCGGCCTTCGCGCGCTGCCGCGCTGGTGATGTGCAGTGTCGGCATGTACCACAGGCCCTTGGCCGCCATGCCCTCCAGGGCGGCCTCGTCGATCAGCGCCCCGTGCAGAATCACGTCGCAGCCCGCCGCAATGGCGTTGCCGAGGCCGGGCTGCGCATGGGCGTGGACGTGGACGCGCTTCTCACGCGAGTGCGACTGCTCCACCAGCGCCCGAAGCTCCTCCAGCGTGTAGTCCTCATGGGTGAGCTTCTCGTGCTCCCACTGGAAGCCACCGGAGGCGCACGTCTTGATGAAGTCGGCACCCGCCGCGATCATCTCCCGGACGGCCCGACGGATCTCCCAGGGGCCGTCGGCGCTGCGGCCGCGGACATGCCCGCAGGTGGCCGTGACCGCCGCCCCGACCACCAGATCGGCGCAGCCGCGCACCTGGCCGCCGCGGATCACATCCCGCAGAACGATGCTCTCGACCGATCCCGCGGCGTGTGCCACCGTGCCCGTGCCGCACCGCAGGCACTCCTGCAGCCTGCCGACCGCCTGCAGGTTGGTCCTGACGTGCCCCATGTGGTCCAGACGGCCGGGCTCGCTGCTGACGTGCATGTGCCCGTCGATCAGCGCCGGCAGCACCGCGGCCCCGCGGACATCGACCGCCAGGGACCCCGCCGGCACGGCCACCTCGCCGGAAGGGCCAACGCCCTTCACCAGACCATCGCCGATCAGGACCGTGCCTGGGTCGATCGGCGGACGGCCGGAGCCATCGATGACACGGCCGTGGACCAGCGCGATGGTCGTCATCTCAATCGCCCTTTCGCGATCCCCACCGTGATCCCGTACGGCCGCCACGGCCTCGCTCCGACGTCTGCCGATTCCCTGCCCGTTGCGGCTCGTGGACGCGTTTGCGTCTGTGGAGGAAGATCCGTCAGGCGCGATCGAGCAGGACCGCGGTCTCGAAGTGGGCCGTGCGCGGGAACATGTCGAACAGCGCCAGGCGCCGGAGGGTATAGCCGCCGTCGCGCACGAGGCGGCCAAGGTCGCGCGCCAGGGTCGCCGGGTTGCAGGAGACGTAGAGGACCTGGCCGACGGCGAACTCGCACAGGCTCCGGATGACGCCCTCGCCGCAGCCCTGGCGCGGCGGGTCGAGCAGGACGGTCGTACGCTTGCGATTGGCGTCGGCCAGGAGGCGCGGCAGGACCGCCTCGGTGCGGCCGAGGCGGCAGCGGCACTCCAGGCCATCCCACTGGGCATGGTTGTACTGCGCCGCCTGCAGGGCCTGCTCGTCATTCTCGATGAGGAAGCGCGTGTGTGCCGCCGGCCCGATGGCCAGCGAGAAGGTCCCCACGCCGCAGTAGGCGTCGATCAGCGTCCGCGTCGGCGCCGCGGCGAACCACGACGACACCCGCTGCACCAGGGCCTCGGCGACGCCGGGATTGACCTGCCAGAACGACCCCAGCGGCACGCTCACGGGCCGCCCGAGGAGGCTCTCGTGGAGCCACGGCACGCGCTTGGGCGCCCGTCCGAAGTAGAAGCCGGTGCTGCCCTCGGCGGTCAGGCGCAGGGTCAGGGGCATCGGCTTGTCGCGGCCGGCGTTGCGGCGGCCCTCGGGGGTCGACGGCGCCCGCGTCAGGAAGTGATTCAGCGGCGCCGCTGCCAGCGGGCAGGCGTCCAGCGCGAAGACGGTGGTGTTGTCGCGCTCGTAGTAGCCGTAGGCGACCGCCTGCTCGTCATTGGCATCACGGCTGACGATGGGCTCCACCCGGAGCTTGTTGCGGTAGCCGCAGTCGCGTTCCGAGGGCACCACCGCTTCCAGTTCGGGCACCGCCTCCAGGCCGCCCAGGCGGCCGAGCAGCTCAGTCAACTGAGCGCGCTTGCAGGCGACCTCCGCGGGGTACTCGAGGTGCTGATAGGCGCAGCCGCCGCAACGGCCGAAGTACTGACAGATCGGCGTCGTGCGCCGGGCACTGGGCTCGAGGACCTCCTCGAGGACAGCGCGCGCAAAGCGGCCCTGGTTGGCCTCGACGCGGACGCGCACCTTCTCGCCGGCGATCGTGAAGGGCACGAAGACCGCCTGGCCCTCGGGCGTACGGCCGACGCCATCGCCGCCAAAACCGACGTCCTGTATGGTGAGATCGAGACGGGCCGGATTCGTGTCCATGGCGTCACTCCAGAGTTGTCGGCAGCGCCATCCCGCGGGATGGCGGCGCCCTGAGGGCAGAGGAGCTGGCTCCGGGCCGTGCCGGCCGTACGAGAGTACGCCTCGGCGAATCGCCCCACATGAACCCAGCCGCCTAGAAGTTTACCGTGCCGCGGCCATTCGGCAACCCGGCGCGGGGATTCCGCCGCAGGCGGCGTTACGCCGGCGGTGCCGGGTGGCGCCGCCAGGCGCGCGGCGGACAGCCGAAGCAGCGCCGGAAGCGCGTACTGAAGTAGAAGGCGCTGTCGAAGCCGACGAGGGCGGCGATCTCCTTGACCGGGAGGTCGGTGCGCAACAGGTGGGCCTGGGCCTGCTCGAGGCGGACGCCCTCGAGGTAGCGCATGGGCGAAGCCCCGGTCTGCTGTCGGAAGAGGTGAGCAAAGCGCGACGCCGACAGCCCGGCGGCCGCGGCCAGGGCCGCGATCGAGAGCGGCGAGGCGAAGCGCTCGTGGATGACCGACACGGCGCGCTGGATGCCCTCGGCGCGCGGCGGCGCCGCCTCGTCCCGGAGCTGGGCCGACAGGAGCAGCAGGCGCTCCAGGGCATTCTCGGCCAGGAGCTGCCGGCGCGGCAGGCGGCTGGTCAGCACCTGATGCGCTTCCTCGAAGGCCTGGGTGATCTGGCGGCCGAGAGGCGAGGGCGGCAGGCGCAGCTCCGGTACGCCGAAGCTGCCGACCGGCCAGCGCAGGCAGTCCTCGAACTCAGGCCGCGGTGTGAACACCAGCCAGATCTCGATTCCCGAGCGCTGGCCGCGCAGGCTGTAGGCCGTCCCCGGCGGCGTCAGCAGGAGCGTGTCGTTGGGCTGGACGCGGAAACGCCGCCGGCGGCCGCAGCGGCGGAGCATGGCGCCGCTGTAGGTGAGTTCGAGGGTAAAGCAGGCCAGGTCGCCCTGGCGGTCGAAGGCGTGGTCGGCGGGGTAGAGATGTCGGCCGGTTCCCACGAGCATAGCAGAATCCCGAAGGTATTAGGCAGTGTACCGCATTATTACCGTGCTGATCTGACCGTATCTTACAGCCACAGCCAAGAGGAGTCACGACGTATGAGTGTCCGACTTGCCCTCAACGGCGGCCAGCCCGCCATCCCCGCGACGATGTCGTTCCAGCCCTGGCCGCCGCCCCTGGATGCCGCCGGCGAGGCCCTGGTCCTGGAAGCGATCCGGCAGAACAACCACTCCGGCGGCGGCCCGCACGTGCGCCTGCTGGAGAAGGAGTTCGCGGCGTGGAACGGCAACCGCCATGCCATCGCCACCTGCTACGGCGGCGCCGCCCTGCACCTCTGCATCGCCGGCTGCGACGTCGGCGCCGGTGACGAGGTCATCACCACGGCCCTGAGCTGGACGACCTCAGCGACCTGCATTCTGCACCACATGGCGGTGCCGGTCTTCGTTGATGCCGACTGGCGCAGCATGCATCTCGACCCGGCCCGCATCGAGGCCGCCATCACCGAGCGCACCAAGGCGATTCTGGTGGTGCACTACTGGGGCGTGTCCTGCGACATGGACCCGATCATGGCCATCGCCAGGAAGCACAACCTCAAGGTGATCGAGGATGCCTGCCAGGCGCACGGCGCCCTCTACAAGGGCCGCAAGGTTGGCACCATCGGCGACTGCGGCGCCTTCTCGTTCAACCAGAACAAGAACCTCTGCGGCGGCGAAGGCGGCATGTTCGTGACGGACAACGACGAGATTCTGGCGCGGGCCAGGCCGGTCATGAGCTTCAGCGACATGCGACCGGCCGACGCCGGGCGTGACTACCACGCCTACGGCCTCGGCTACAAGTACGGCCACGCCAACCTGCCCGCCGCCTTCGCCCTGGCCGGCCTGCGCCGCCTGGACATGACGAATGCCTGGGCCATCGAGAACTGGCAGCGCCTCGACGCCCTCCTGGCGGGCACCCCGAACCTGGTGCGCAGCTTCAGCAGCGCCGAGCGTCCGACCAACGGCTATGCGTACGTCCTGCGCGCCGACCCCGCCTACGCCCGCCGGCGCGGCGTGTCGCTCTCCGGCCTGACCAACGGCATC
>JAGVUW010000054.1 GCA_019136035.1 Verrucomicrobiota bacterium
GCGCACAAGCCGCCGACGCTGGTCTTCATCGACGTCACCAACCGCTGCAACATGAACTGCCCGATCTGCCTGGCGAACATCCCGGCGATGGGCTTCCGCTTCGACCCGCCGATGGCGTACTTCGAGCACATCTTCCAGCGGCTGAGCCAGATGAACCCGCGCCCGAAGATCCAGCTCTTCGGCGGCGAGCCGACCTGCCGCGAGGACCTGGTCGAGATGATCGAGATGGCGCGTGACCGCTACGGCCTCGAGGCCCGCGTCGTTACCAACGGCCTGCGCCTGGCCAACGAGGAATACTGCCAGCGCCTCCTGGCCACCGGCTGCCAGTTGATGTTCTCATTCGACGGCCGCAACCCGGCCATCTACGAGCGCACCCGCAAGCACCCGACGGCCTACGCCAAGAAGCTCCAGGGCCTGGAGAACGTCCGCAAGCACCGCAAGTCCAAGGTGACGCTGATGGTCTGCGTCGGCGATGGCGTCAACGACCACGACATGGCCGACCTGGTGGAGTACTGCCATGACGGCCGCGACTTCATCGCCGCCATGGACCTCATTCCCCTGACCGCCACCTGGGGGCCGGAGCAGGTCGACGCGCGCAACACCACCATCGAGGACGTCGAACGCATCATGGCCGAGCAGCTCCCCGGGATGGTCTTCTTCCCGGCCGCGGCCATGTTCCGCCTGAAGACCCTGCAGCAGACCTTCGAGCTGGGACGCCTGACCTTCAGCGGCGCGCACCCGAACTGCGAGTCGGTCAGCGCCATGATCTCGGATGGCCAGCGTTACCACCCCATCGGCAAGTACCTCAAGCGCCCCCTGGACGCCGTGATCAGCGATCTCCTCGAGCTCGACCGTCACCTCGGCGAGCGCCTGCCGCGCAGCCTGATGGGCCGGCTCTTCGGAGCCCGCGGCCGCCGGCTGGCCTACGGCTGGGCGCTCTGGAAGCTCATCCGCCGCAGCATGGACACCCGCGAGGTGATCGGGCCGAACGCCGGCGCCAAGATCGCCCGGATTGTCTGGGGCCTGGCCCGCGGCACGAAGATGAAGGTCCTCCTGCGCGCCAACACGCAGGTCCACGGCCTCCTGCGCGTGATTGTCCTGCCCTTCGAGGAGGCCGGCTGTGTGGAGGCGGCCCGTCTGGTGGACTGCCCGGCGCAGTTCGCCTACGAGCACCCGGAGACGCATGAGGTGCGCTTCATGCCGGTGTGCGCCTGGCCGTTCCACAAGAACGGCATCCTGCGCACCACCGCCGAGCATTACGGCGTCGACCACCGCACCGGCGACGACGGCCTCACCGGCCTCGACAAGCGCAGCGACGCCGCGACCGCACCGGCCACTGCCGCGGCGGACTGAACCCGGCCTGGCGCCGGACGGACGGCCCTGCGTCCGGCGATCCGACCGGGCCCCTCCGGAGGCCGTGGCAGTGCCTGACAACGACGGCGCCCAGGTGCCCTTTACAGCCATGTCCCAGACCATGACCCATACCTACCGGGATCTCTTCGCCGGACTTGACCGCGAGGTGCCGCTCCTGGGCGGCGGCCGGCGGCGCTATGTCAATCTCGACAACGCCGCCACGACGCCGCCGTTCCGGGCTGTCGTCGAGCGCGTCGACAGCGCTGTCGCCTGGTACTCCAGCGTGCATCGCGGGACCGGCTTCAAGTCGCAGCTCTCGACGCACGCCTTTGCGCAGGCACGCCAGCGCGTGGCGGCCTTCGTCGGGGCCGACCCGGAGTACCACACGGTCGTCTTCTGCGCCAATGCCACCGACGCGATCAACCGTCTGTGCAACCGCTTCTGCCTCGGTCCCGGGGAGCTCTTCCTGACGACGGTGGTCGAGCACCACTCGAACCTCCTGCCCTGGCGTTTCCGCGGCCAGGTCGACTATGTCAAGGCCAAGTGGCCCTGCGGCATGATCGACCTCGAGCACCTCGAGGCGAAGCTGCGCGAGCATGGCGGCCGGGTGCGCCTGGTGGCGGTGAGCGGTGCCTCGAATGTCACCGGCCTGGTGCCGCCCCTGGCGCAGATTGCCCGGCTCTGCCACGCGCATGGGGCCCTGCTCATGGTCGACGCCTCGCAGCTCATCGCCCATCGCGGCATCGCCATGGGCCGCGCCGGTGACCCCGAGCGCATCGACTTCATGGCCTTCAGCGGCCACAAGATCTACGCGCCCTACGGCAGCGGCGCCCTCGTCGGCCCGCGCGACGAGTTCGCGCAGGGCCGGCCCGGGCTGGTCGGCGGCGGCGCCGTCGACCTGGTGACTCTCGACGACGTCGCCTGGACCGCGGTGCCGGAGAAGGAGGAGGCCGGCACGCCGAACCTCCTCGGCATCTGCGCCCTGGCGCGCTCCATGGAGGTCCTCGGCGGCATCGGCATGGCCGTGGTGCAGGAGCACGAGCAGGCGCTGACCCTGCGGCTCTTCGACCGCCTGCGCAAGATCCACGGCATCCGCATCTTCGGCGGCTGTGAGATGGTCAACATCACGCAGCGCCTGGGGGTGGTGCCGATTCAGTCGGAGCGTTTCGACCACGCCCTTCTGGCCGCGGCTCTGGGCTACGAGTGGGGCATCGGCGTGCGCCACGGCTGCTTCTGCGCCCACCCCTACATCACGCACCTCCTCGGCATCACCAAGGCCGACCTGGACCACTACATGGCCGAGGTCCGCGCCGGCCGGCCGCGGCTCCTGCCGGGCTTCGTGCGGCTGAGCCTGGGGCTCTACAACACGGCCGACGAGATCGACTACCTCGCCGAGGCCCTCACGGCCCTGCACCGCGATGGCCCGCGCGCGACGTACCTCTTCGACGCCGCCAACGAGGCCTACCACCCGCAAGGCTTCGCCTACGACTTCGATGCCTGGCTGCGGCCCTGAGCGCCGCGGAGGAGGGCCCATGCCAGCCGCACCCGCCGAACCGCCGACCGCCGCGACGCTACCGCCATCGCCCCCGGGCGTCCTGCATCGCGAGTTCCTCTGCGACGGCCAGACGCATCCGAGCTGCCATGCCTCGACTCTGACCGCCACCGCCGACGGCGGCCTGCTGGCAGCGTGGTTCGGCGGCCTGCACGAGAAGGCGCCCGACGTCGGTATCTGGATGGCCCGCCGCGACGCCGCGGGGCGGTGGTCGGCGCCGCGGGAGGTCGCCGATGGCCGCCAGCCCGACGGCCGGCGCTGGCCCTGCTGGAATCCGGTGCTGTTCACCCGCCGCGATGGCGCCATCCTGCTCTTCTACAAGGTCGGCCCCTCGCCCAGCACCTGGTGGGGGCTCTGGCGCCTCTCCGGCGACGATGGCGGCACCTGGAGCCCGCCGCGGCGTCTGCCCGAGGGCATCCTGGGGCCGATCAAGAACAAGCCGATCGAGCTGCCGGACGGCGCCATCCTGAGCCCGTCGAGCAGCGAGCATGACGGCTGGCGCGTGCACATGGAACGCAGCCTCGACGGCGGCGCCACCTGGGCCGCCACCGCGCCTTTGAACGACGGCCGGACCATCGCCGCCATCCAGCCGAGCCTGCTCCGCCTCGGCGGGCCACGACTCCTCGCCATCGGCCGGACGCGCCAGGGACGGCTCTTCCAGGCGCCCTCGGGCGACCTCGGACAGACCTGGGGGCCGCTCGCCCTGACCGGGCTGCCGAATCCGAATTCGGGCACCGACGCGGTGACCCTGCGCGACGGCCGCCACCTCCTCGTCTACAACCACACCACCAGCGGGCGCTCGCCGCTGAACCTCGCCCTCTCCGCCGATGGCGCTGCCTGGCAGGCCGCCGCGGTCCTCGAGGACGACCCCGGCGAGTACAGCTACCCGGCCGTCATCCAGACCCGCGACGGCCTCGTCCATATCACCTACACCTGGCGCCGTGAACGCATCCGCTACGTCGTCGTGGACCCGGACCGCCTGGCGCCGCGGCCACTGCGCGACGGCGCCTGGCCCAGCAATGGGTGAAAAGGCAGTGTGCGGATTCAGGAGCACGAGAGGGCACTATGCGCAGACGCGACCGCCAGATCACCGACATCGAGACCATGGTCGACATCCTGAAGCGCTGCGACACGATCCGTCTCGGCCTGAACGGCGAGGATGGACCCTATGTCGTGCCGCTGTCGTTCGGGTTCGAGGTCGTTGACGGCACCGTGCTGATCTACATCCACGGCGCCCGCGGCGGCCTCAAGCACGACCTCATTGCACGGGACCCGCGGGTCTGCGTCGAGGCCGACCTCTGCCACGGCTTCATCGAGGTCCACGACGGCATCACCACCCTCTATGAGAGCCTGATCGGCTTCGGGCTTGCCGAAGAGGTGCAGGGCGCGGACAAGGCCCGCGGCCTCGACCTGCTCCTGGAGCATTGCGGCTTCCCCGGATACGCCTGCAACGCCGCCATGACCGCCATGACAGCGGTCTACCGGATCACCCTGCGGCAGCTCACCGGCAAGCGCAACCCCGCACCGTGATCGAGGCGCGGCACGGTCAGGGCGCGCGGCGCAGCTCGAAGCGGTCGACGTAGACCGCCTTGACCGCCGAGGCCGCGGGGCCTTTTGCCGGATCGAATTGGCCGGGGCCGACCCAGAGGTACTGGCCGACCTCGGGCACCCAGGTGCCGACCTCGTACCACTGGTAGCCCTCGGCGACCTGGTCGACGGTGCGGTCGATCTGGCCAAAACTGCGGCGGCGCAGGGTGTCGTAGATGCCCGTCCAGAAGGCCTTCCCCGGCTGACCGCTGGGTTCGACGCGGAGGCGGACGCGCAGGGTGTACGGCGTGCCGGGCTCGAACCACTGCGGGTCGATGCGCCACTGCAGGCACCACTCGTAGTGATTGCCGATGAGCTTCGCCGCGCGGCCGTCCTCAGCCAGGGGATCGGCGACGTGCTCGCCCCAGACGCCATAGCGGCCGAGGGTCACCAGGCAGTCCTCGATGACGACCCGGTCGGCCGTGTGGCTGGCTGGCGGCGTCAGCGCCGGCAGGCCGGTGACGCCGGCCAGGGGCCGCACGACGTAGTGCGCCCGGACCGGCTCGCGGCTCGGCGGCACGGCGCGGGCCGGCACCGCCAGCACCAGCAGGCGTTCCTGGCGGATGTCGCAGAGCACCATCACCGTCTCGAGGATGGCCGCACCGAGGTCGACCTCGACCGCGCGACCGGTGAACGGCGAGGCGAGGGTGAGGGTCCCGGGCGGGGTTGCCGGCAGGGCGAACGAGCGCAGGACCATCGCCTCGTCGGCTGCCGGCATGACCGTCTCCCAGGCGCCCTGGCCGACACGCAGGCACAGCGCCCGGGGATCGCCGAGCGCGAGGCCGAGGCGCAGGACGGCCGGCGGCGTCGAGGCCGCGCCGCCGGGGGCCTTGTGCGTCGCCTCCAGATGCAGGCCGGCCGGGTCCAGGCGGATGGCCCGGATGAGGCTGTCGTCGCGGCCGGCGGACAGCTCCACGGCCGCGCCCGGCTCGAGCTCCTTCATCCGGAAGGTCTGCGTCGAGGCATTCCAGAGATCGCCGCCGGCCGGGATGACATCGATGCCGAGGCGCGGGTCGACGCTGTTGGCGAGGCCCTCACCGGCGAGTTCGCTGACCCGCCCGCCGAGTTCC
>JAGVUW010000299.1 GCA_019136035.1 Verrucomicrobiota bacterium
GGAACCCGGCGCCGCGTGGTTGGTCTGAGAGCCCCAATGGTGAAGGCTCTCACATCGTTGGCGCTCGTCTTTCTGTGGCTGTCGGCCACGGTGGCTGAAGGCGCTTCGCAGGCCGGCCTGGTGCTCTGCTTTGCGGATGGCCATGTCGCGGTCGAGGCGGTGCACGACGAGGCCTGCGCTGTCTTCGAGCCTGCCTCCGAGGCCTCGTCTCCTGACCGTCCTGTCGCCAGCGTGCTGCGCGCGGTAGGGTGTGCCGACGTCCCGCTCGGCAGCGATGTGGGCGTCGCCTTTGGCAAGAGCCTCACGGACCGTTCGGTCAAGCGCCTCCAGCCGTTTCAGGCCATCCCGGCGCTGGCCGGTCTTGAGCTGCGCCATGTCTCGACCGCCGCGCCGGCGCTGGGCCGGTGCGGGTGCTTCGAGCGTGCCTCGCCGCATCTATCCTGCCTGCAGACCATCATCCTGCGGCTCTGAGAGCCCTCCTCCGGACTGTGCCCATGATGGCGCCCTGTCGCGCCGGCCGGCGTTGCCGACCGACGCCGGGCGTCGCCATCTCCCCCCTTGAGCACGTTCCCCGATGGAGAGGATGGTCCATGACGTTTTCCCCTGTGTTCTCTGCGGTGATCGCCGTAACGTTTCTCGGCAGTCTCCTGTGCCGTGCCGACGTCGTCGGTGCGGCGTCCTCCGGTGGTGGTACGGCCGCCGTGAGTGCGGCCGCACCGGCGCCGGTCGATCGGGCGCAGGCCATCGCGATGGCGCTGGACGCCCATCCGCGTCTGCGCTCGGCCGAGGCCGCGAGCCGCGCCGCGGTCGGCCGTCTGCAACAGTCGGCGGCGCGGCCGAACCCCGAGATCGAGGCCGAGGTCGAGGATGTCGACCTCGGCGGCGACGGCTTCGCGGCGTCGACGGCCACCCTCCGGGCTGCCCAGGTCGTCGAACTCGGCGGCAAACGCGCTGCCCGCAGGCAGGCCGCCGCCCTCGATCTGGACCTCGCCCGGCGCGATACGGACCGCGCCCGCGTGGAGCTGGTCGCCGAGGTGAAAGACCGCTTCCGCGAGGTCCTGGTCGCCCGTGAACGCACCCGCACTGCGGTCCTCTCCCGCGACCTCGCCGCGACCGTGCGTGACACCGTCGCCGAGCGCGTCCGTTCCGGGAAGGTCTCCCCGGTGGCGCTGATCAAGGCCGACGTCGAGCTGGCCGGTCGGCGCGTCGAGGTTCAGCGCGCGGAGCGTTCCCTGGCGGCGGCCGCGGCGGCCCTGCGGGCGCTGTGGGGCGAGCCGCCTGTCGACGCCGGCACCCTCGAGGTCATCGGGGATCTGCGTGAGATCCCGGCGGTGCCGGATCTGGAGGCGCTCATGGCCCTCCTCCCGCGCCATCCGGCGTGGGCGCGGGGCGAGAGCGAGGAGGGCCTGGCGCGGGCTCAGGTGGCCGTGGAGCGCGCCGCCGCCGTTCCGGATGTCACCCTCTCGGCGGGCCTCGCGCACAGCCGCGAGGACCGCGCCGAGGCCATCGAGGTCGCGGTGTCCTTCCCGCTGCCGCTGTTCGACCGGAACCGCGGCGCCATCGCCGCGGCCATCGCCGAGGTCGACCGGGCGCGGGCGGACCAGGCCGCGACGCGGCTCGCCCTGCGCAGCGACCTCGTCAGCCAGTGGCATGAGTACCAGGCGGCGGCGGCCGAAGCGCGGGCTGTCCGCGACGAGATCCTCCCGGGGGCCAGGAAGGCCTTCGACACCGCCGCGGAGGCCTACCGGAGCGGCCGCCTGGAGTACCTCGATGTGCTCGATGCCCAGCAGACTCTCGCCGACGCGGAGCGGCACGGCATCGAGGCGCTCGACGCGGTCCATCGGAGCATCGGCGCCCTCGAGCGCCTGGTGGGCGGGAACTTGATTCAGGACTAAATCAGGAGACTCAGATATGGCTGTGACACTCTCAATCGTGTCGAAGATCGGACGACGCGCCTGGCACACGATGGCTGGGGCCTCGGGGCGCCGGCGTGGTGCGGTCGCGGTGGCGCTGGCCGTCTTGCTGGGGCTGGCGGCCGGAGTGCCGCTCCTGCGTGCGGCCGAGGACCGCGCCGCCGCGTCCGCCGGCACGGCCGCTGAGGCGGCCGCGGCCGGCCACGACGACCACGACGACCACGAAGGCCATGACCACGGCCCGGCCACCCCCGGCGGCACGGCCGCTGAGGCGGCCGCGGCTGGCCACGACGACCACGACGACCACGCCGGCCACGACCACGGCCCGGCCACCCCCGCCGGCAAGGCCGCTGAGGCGGCCGCGGCTGCCCACGCCGGCCACGACGACCACGCCGGCCACGACCACGGCCCGGCCACCCCCGCCGGCACGGCCGCTGAGGCGGCTGTCGCTGACGATCACGACGAGCACGCCGGCCATGGCCACGGTTCCGAAGGGCACGAGGAGGAGGGCGTCGTCACCCTCTCCGACGCCGAGCGTCGCAACGCCGGCATTGTCGTGGCCGCCGCCGGCCCCGGCGACTTGGCGACCGAGGTCCGCCTGCGCGGCGAGATTGTGCTCAACCGCGACCGTGTGGTGCACGTGATCCCGCAGGTGGCGGGCATCGCCCGCGAGATCCGCGCCACCGAGGGCGACGCGGTCGAGGCCGGGCAGGTCCTGGCCGTCCTCGACAGCAGTGACCTCGCGGAGGCCAAGCTGGACTACCTGACCAAGGTCAACGAGGTCCTCTGCTGCGACCTCCTCGTGCCGCGCGCCAAGGCGGTCCACGACGGCACCCGCCGCCTGCTCGACTTCCTGGCTGGCAACCCGCCCCTGGACAGCCTGCAGGCCTTCGATGCCGGTGAGGCCGGCGAGAACCTCAAGACCCTGCTGGGTGCCTACGCTGAGCTGGCCCAGGCCCGTCAGGCCTTCGAGCGCGAGCGGGGCCTGCACGAGAAGGAGATTACCAGCGGCCAGGAGTACTTCGCCGCGAAGACGGCCTACGAGAAGGCCGCCGCCGAGTACCGCGCGGCGCGCGACAGCGCCGCGTTCCAGGTCCGCCAGGAGCTGGCTGAGGCCGAGGCGACGGCGCGGGCGGCACGCTTTGCCGCCCGGACTGCCGAGCAGCGCCTGCGCATCATGGGCCTGCCGGCCGAGGCGGTGCAGCGCCTCGACGCCCTGGTCCTGCCGGAGAAGCCCTGTGACGACCCGAACTGCAAGGACTGCGTGACCGGAGCGACTGCCGAGGAGCGCGAGCACGCCTTCGGCAACGGCTTCGCCTCCTACGAGGTCCGCGCGCCCATCGCGGGGCGGATCGTGGAGAGGCACCTCTCGCTCGGCGAGAAGGTCGGCGAGGACTCCGACCTCTTCACCGTGGCCGACACCGCGACGGTGTGGGCTGAGCTGACCGTGCACCTCCGCGACCTGCCGGCGCTGTATGTCGGTGCCGAGGTCACGATCGAGGCGCAGCACGCCTCTGCCGCGACGCGCGGCCGGATTGCCGTGCTGTCGCCGACGGTCGACGCCGCGACGCGCACCGCGACGGCCCGCGTCGTCATCGAGAATGACGGCGGCGAGTGGCGCCCGGGGATCTTCGTGAGCGGCGTGGTCCGGGTGGCGGCGCAGCGCCTGCCCGTGGTCCTGCCGAAGCAGGCCGTGCAGACGGTCGACGGCCAGGCGGTCGTCTTTGTGGCCCAGGGCGACGCCTTCACGGCGGTGCCGGTCGAGACCGGCCTCGCGGACCGCGAGCGGGTGGAGGTCGTCTCGGGGCTGCCGGCCGGCACGCCGGTCGTCGTCGAGGGCGCCTTCGCGATCAAAGCCAAGCGGGTCACCAGCACGCTGGACTCCCATGCGGGGCACGGGCACTGATCCACGGGAGGAACCGCGCAATGATCGACAGAATGGTAGCCTACGCCCTGCGCCAGCCGGGGCTCGTCGTGCTGGCCTTCGCCGCCCTGGTCGGCTTCGGCATCATCCAGTACCGCCAGATGCCGGTGGATGCCTTCCCGGATATCTCGCCGACCATGGTGCCCATCTTCGCCGAAGGGCATGGCATGGCCCCGGAGGAGATCGAGCGGCTGATCACCTTCCCCATCGAATCAGCGATGAACGGCCTGCCGGGTGTCACCCAGATCAAGTCGACGTCGGCCTTCGGCATGGCCGTGGTCTACGTCTACTTCGAGGACGAGGTGGACATCTACTTCGCCCGCCAACTCGTGGCTGAGCGCCTCGCCGCGGCCAGCTCGGAGCTCCCGAAGACCGACGAGCCGCCGGCTCTCGGCCCCATCTCGACCGGCCTCGGGCAGGTCTTCCTCTACTACCTGACCGCCGATCCGGCCCGGGTCGACACCGGCGGCAAGCCCCTCGATACCTGGCTGCGCGAGCTCAACGACTGGGTGGTCAAGTTCAAGCTCCAGACCGTGCCCGGCGTCACCGAGATCCTCTCCATCGGCGGTCATGTGCTGCAGTACCAGATTCGCGTCCATCCGGAGCGGCTGCAGCAGTACGGCCTGACCCTCGAGAACCTGGTCGAGGCGGTGCATGACAACAACCGCAACGTCGGCGGGCAGTTCCTGGTCCTCGGCAGCGAGGAGCACCTCGTGCGCGGTGTCGGCCTGGTCGAGAGCCTCGAGGACCTCCGCCGGATACCGGTCAAGGTCGCGGGCGGGAGGTCGGTGCTCATGGGCGACGTCGCCGAGGTCGCCTACGGCAACGAGATCCGCCGTGGCGTCGTCACGCGCAATGGCGAGGCCGAGGTCGTCTCGGGGATGGTCCTGAAGCTCTACGGCGAGAACACCTCCAAGGTCATCGCCCGGCTGCATGAGAAGGTCCGTCAGGTGCAGGCGAGCCTGCCGGCCGGCGTCGAGCTGGTGCCGTATTACGACCAGGCCGAGCTGGTCGGCCAGGCGACCGGGACCGCCAAGAAGGCCCTCCTGCAGGGCGGCATTCTGGTGCTGATCACCCTGGTGGCCTTCCTCGGCAACTGGCGCACGGCCCTGATCGTGGCCGTGTCGATGCCGATCTGCGCCCTGACCGCGGTGCTCTGCATGGGCTGGCAGGGCATTTCCGCGAACCTGATGTCCCTGGGCGGCATCGCCGTCGCCATCGGCATGCTCGGCGATGGCGCCACGGTGATGGTCGAGACCATCTTCCGACACCTCGGCCGGCGCGGCGCCGAAGCCGAGAACAAGCCCACCCTGATCGACAACGCCGCGCGCGAGGTCAGCCGTCCGATCGTCTACTCGATCGCCATCATCATCTGCGTCTTCCTGCCGCTGTTCACGCTCGAGGGCGTCGAGGGCAAGATGTTCCGGCCCATGGCCTTCACTATCGCCTTCGCACTCGCGGCCTCGGTGCTCACCGGCATTGTCCTGACCCCGGCCCTGTCGCTGTTCCTCCTGCGTCAGGGCCCGCATCGCGAGCTCTTCCTGGTGCGCTGGCTCAAGGCGGCGTACCGCCCGGCCCTGCGGCTGGTGCTGCGCCTGCAGTGGGTCGCGGCGGCCGCCGGCGTCGCCATGCTGGCCGCCGCGCTGTGGATGGTGCCGCGACTCGGCACCGAGTTCATCCCCACCCTCGAGGAGGGCTCCATCCTCATCGGCGTCGCCATGGC
>JAGVUW010000552.1 GCA_019136035.1 Verrucomicrobiota bacterium
CCGGAGAGCCCGTGGTTGAGCATGCTGACCAGCGGCCCGGCGTTGCCGCCGGTGTCGCCCGCCCAGGTGGCGGCGTACTGCTGGATGCCGGCATAGCCGCCGGCGCTGCTGATCATGGCCCGGCGACCGGTGTGCGCCTCGAAACCCAGGGCCATCTGCTTGCCGAGCAGGAGCGGGTAGAGGTTATGCATCTCGGCGTCGGTCATGCCGTTGCGCCAGAGGCGGTCGGGGTGGAAGAGCACCTGGTTGGCGCCGTCGAGTTTGAAGGCCGAAGCCCCGTCGTTTACGAAGCGCTTGAGGTGCTCGAACCACGGCACGCCGGTGCGCGTGATGCGGTCGCTGTGGGTCGGCTGGAGGTGCGGGTCCTGCACCAGATCGCCCGGCGCGGCCCGAAGGTCGGCCGCGTCGAGCGGCTTCCACTCGTGACCGAGGAGGCGTTCCTCGTGCTCGCTGAGGTCGTAATCGCAGCACAGCCAGAGGCTGAGCTTGAAGCCCATGTTGGCCAAGCCCGCGCAGAAGGTGCTGTGCTTCGATTGTGCCAGCCAGGTGGGGATGTGGAAGCGCTCCTGGCTCCAGTCCTTGTCGACGCTGTAATCATAGCGGCGCTCCATCCAGCCGGGCTCCAGGCCGATGGTGTCGCAGGGGATGCCATGGCGGCGGAACTCGTAGGCCTCATAGAGGACATCACGGGCGCGCACACCGCGTTCATCGCAGACGAAGGTGAGGCCGTACCCCGAGAGCGGCAGGAGCCGCGGCCGGCCGGTCAGGGCGGTGTAGTGGTCCAGGAGTTCGGGGAGGCTCTCGCCGGCGATCAGGACGAGGTCCAGGCCGCCGCGTTCGGCGCTGAACACAAGGCGATCGGGGTCGGCTGCTCCGGCGTCGAAGCGGTGGAACCAGGTCGTGTTGACGAAGGCCCCCCAGCCGCCGGTGCTCATGAAGAACGGGATCGGCGCGTAGCTGGCGACATTGCGCACCGCCATGCGGCCGGCCGAGCCGCGGCGCTGGATGCGCTCGCGGTCCGCATCCCCGCCGCCGTAGAGCCGTTCGCCAGGGCGCAGGGTGAGGGCGACATGGAAGCCGTCCTGCCAGCGCGAGCGCGGCGGCTCTGCCGTCGACACCAGTTCGCGGCCGGCGGCCGTGCACAGCCTCAGCCGGCCGTCATCACGGCGCACCCGCAGCACGGCCGCCGTCGTGCGGAACTCGACCTCGCCGCGGCGGCGCCGTACGGATGCTTCCACCGGCGGCCAGTCGCGCCGCAGGATGCCATAGCGCTCCAGGGCGCCTTCGCGCACCGCACCATCGGCATCGAGTCGGACGCGAAAGAGGTGCGGCGACAGGACGTCGACCCGCAGCAGCGACCCGTCGGCCAGGGTCAGTTCGTGGTGGACTGTCTCCAGCATACCTGCCTCCCTTCACCGGCCCACGGCGACAACCCCGCACGGGCCGTCCCACCTCACGCCAGGTCTCGAGGCGATCCACCGCGGCGCCGCCGGCATGGCGGCGTCGGCAGGCCGCACCGCTGTGCGGCGCGTGACCCGGCCAGGCCTGGCCGCTCAGAGACGGTAGAGCTCACGGGCGTTGCCGCAGCCGATGCGCTCGATGCTCTCCTCGGAGGCGCCGGCGGCGCGCAGAAAGCCGACCATCGAACCCACGCAGGGCGGGAAGGGATTCTCGCCGCTGCGCACGTCGAACATGGTGCCGTAGGGCTGGAACGGCGGCCCGACTCGAGTCACCCAGTCGGTGCCGGCCAGGATGCGGTTGTGGGGAATCTCGCGCAGGGTCCGCGCCAGGGCCCGGCACTGGAAGTCGCGGATCTCGATCCAGAAATTCTCCGGGCAGGCCCCGAACGAGCCCTGCAGGACATCCAGGTACATATCCGCCCACGGGATGTAGTCCGGCGTCGGGCCGCAGCCGATGGCGTGCGCCAGGACGTAGGAAGCCTCCGGGACACGCTGGGCCACGCCGAGGAGGTCGGCGATGTGGAAGATGCCGTCCCCCGAGGTCTCCTCGCGGTAACGCCCGCCCTGAAGGCGCGGCCAGCAGTACGTCCCCAGGTGCACCTGCACCGGCACGCGATGCGCCACGGCATGGCGAACCACGCGCTCGCCGGCGTCGCTGTCCATGCGGTAGTTCATCATGTACTGCAGCATCTCGCCGAGCTGGACAAAGCCCCACTCGCCGAAGCAGCGATCCATGATGCGCAGAGACGCATCGAGGAAGTTCGGGTTGATCGTACAACTGCCGTAGAGCCGCCCCGGCGCCCGGCTGACAAGGTCATGGACGAAGCGGTTGGCGACCTCCATGCCCTCGGGGCTCTCGATGACCTGGCGGGTGTACCAGCCGTCGCAACTGACCACGAAACGCAGATCAGCGTCGCAGCCGTCCAGGACCGCCAGGAGGTCGTCAAGAAAGCGCTCGCGACGCCGGCCGTCGGGGCCGATGTCCGAGACGTGGATATGGGTGTCGATCCAACAGCGCCGCATCGCGTCATGCCTCCCCGAGGACTCTCACCGCAGCAGGCCGAACTCAGCGGGTCTTGCCCGTGGCGTCCTTGACCCGCGGCAGGCTCGGCGCCGCCAGGATCCGGCGGATCTCGAAGTAGTCCTCGCGGTCGAGGGTCCGCCCCATCACGCCGGCCGCCTCGCGGATCTGCGCCGCGGTCTTGATGCCCACCACCGCCACCTGGATCGCCGGGTGCATCAGGGTCGCGGTCAGGACGAGCTGGTAGATGGACATGCCGTAGCGCTCGGCGATCGGCTTCAGGTCATGGACCGCCCCGCACAGCGCCCGGAAGCGCTCGCCCTGGAAGTCGGGGTGGTGCTGGCGGAAGTCGGTGAAGGTCTCGCTGCCGGTGTACTTGCCGGTCAGGAGGCCCTTATGCAGGGGCGAGTAGACCATCACGCCGACGTTCTCGGCCTCACAGTACGGCAGCAGGTCCTTCTCGATGCCGGCATCGACCAGGCTGTAGGGCGGCTGGCAGACCGCGTAGTCGCCGAGGTGCCGCAGCGCCCGGAAGTGCTCGACCGGGTGGTTGCTGACGCCGTAGTGCCGGATCTTGCCGCGCTGACGCAGCTCCTCGAGCACGCCGGTGATCTCGCGCATCGGCGTCAGCACGTCGACCAGGTGCAGGAGGTAGATGTCGATGCAGTCGGTGCCCAGGCGCTTCAGCTCGATGTCGCAGCGCTGGCGCACATGCGCGGCCGAGAGATCCGGGTAGCGCGAGCTGTCCGGGCGGAAGTGGTTGAAGACCTTGGTGCAGACTACCACCTGGTCACGCGGCACCTCGGCCAGGAACTCGCCGAGGACCGTCTCGCCGAGGCCGTCGCCGTAGGCGTCGGCGGTGTCGAAGAAGGTCACCCCCGCGTCAAAGGCGGCGTGCATCGCCTGCAGGACCTCCTGGCGCGGCTGGTCGCCCCAGAAGCGCGGACTGAGCTGCCAGGTGCCGAAGCAGACCGGACTCACCTTCAGGCCGGTCGAGCCAAAAACGACGGTGTGCGCCATGATCGTCGAGCCTCCTGGGAAGAGCCCACACCTGCAGGCCAACCCGTGCCGACTATAGCACCCTTCCCCGCGCTTCGCACCGACAGGAATGTCATGCACCCCCTTGCAACGCCGACACAACTGCCCTACAATGAACCATTCCACGCCGGCCAGCCAGGGGAGCGATCATGACACACCAACGCCCGCGGTTCAGCCGCCTGCTGCTGACCGTTGCCAGCCTGCTCCTCGGGTCGCTCGTCTCGCCGGCCGCCCCCGCCGACCTGACCGTCTTCGCCGGCGGCCGTGCCGGAATCTCCCTCGACCTCGACTTCGAGGCGTTCGACGGCAAACCGGGGGAACTCGAGGAGAAGACGCTGGCGGACTTCCGCCGCTGCTTCCGTGTCATCACCGGCCATGACCTGCCGACTGCCGCCGCCGGCCTGGTTCCCCTCCGCGCCAGGCGTGGACCCGCCGATCCGGATGCACCCCGTCCCTTCGGCCTCGACGCCGGCGACTGCGCCATCGACGTCTCCGCCGACGCCATCGTGCTCACCGCACCGCGCACCCTCGGCATCGTCAACGGACTCTACGCCATCCTCGATGACTGGGGCTGCCGCTGGGTCCTGCCCGGCGAGTTGGGGGAAGTTATACCCACCGCCGACACTCTGACGCTTACAGCCGGCCGCCGTGTCATCCGCTCCGGGCTGGACAGCCGCGTCGATTCGGACTGGCGGCAAGGCGACGATTACCCCGACTGGCTCCGCCGCAACCGCCGCGCCCGCCAGACCTGGATCACCGCCCAGCATTACTGGCTCAACGCCATTCCGCCTGCAACCTACTTCGAGGAGCACCCCGAGTACTTCGCCCTGATCGGCGGTAAGCGCGTCCCCTCGCAGCTCTGCACCTCCAACCCCGAGGTGCGCGAGCTGATGGTCCGCAAGGCCCGCGAGTTCTTTGCCAGCCACCCGACCGCGGACAGCTTCCCCATGGACCCTGCCGACAACTTCGATCACTGCCAGTGCGAGGCCTGTACCCGGCTTGACACCCCCGGCGAGCTTTGCGGCGGCTACCCCTGCGTCAGCAACCGCGTCGCCGCCTTTGCCAACGACGTCGCCGAGCGTCTCGCCGCCGACTACCCCGACAAGCTGGTCGGCTTCTACGCCTACGCCAACAAGAAGAATCCCCCCACCATTCCGCTTAACGACCACGTCGTCATCGGCTACACCCGCGATTCGTCCTCGCTACTGCACCTCACCCCCCACGACGCCGTCTCGTCCTCGGTCGCCTACTGGGACGACCTCGAACGCTGGCAGGCCGTCTGCCCGCGCATCTACGCCTACGAGTACGACCCCATCAGTTGGATCGGCGGCCTCCCCTGCCCGATCTATCTCGAACGCGCCAAGGCCCTCCAGCGGCAGGCGGCCATGGGCCTCATGGGCGCCATCGACGACATGGGGCCCCGCGCCGACGCCACCCTCTTCGTCAATCGCTACCTCGGCGCCCGCTTCGAGGCCACCCCCCAGCTCGCCCCGGAACGCGAGCTGGCCGCCATGTGCAACGCCTTCTTCGGCCCCGTCGGCGACCACCTCAACCACTACTACCTGACCCTCGCCACCTCCACCGACACCCCGATCGACATACGGTTCGGCATCGCCGGCTATGAGCGCATCTTCACCCCCGAACAGATCGCCACCGCCCGTGCCCACCTGCAGCGCGCCCTGGACGACCCACGCCTTGCCGCGCTCCCCCTGATCCGCCGTCGTGTCCACATGGTCGACCTCGCGCAGACCTACCTGGAACGCTTCCTCACCTTCAACTGGAACCTCGACAAGCCCGATTATGACCGCTCTCAACAGGACGCCCGCCGCATCGACGAGGCGATCGACGCCCTGGCCGCCGCCGGCCCCCACTACATCGATGCCCAGGACGCCAAGCGCCGCACCACCACCTCCGTCATGAAGGGCCTGGCCCGACACTTCCCCGACACCATGCGCTTCTTCCGCTCCTGGGACCTCGTCGGTCCCTTCGACAACCAGCAGCGCGACGGCATGGTCGTGGCCGCCCCGCTCACCCGGCCCCGCTCACCCGTACCGGCGGCGCCTACCGCCTCGCCGACGCACCCGTCGCCGCCACCGCCTACACCTCCCCCGAAGGCTTCGTCGACTTCGATCTCGCCTTCGCCGACCGGGACACCGCCGGGCGCCCCTTCTATGCCTACGCCGCCACCGCCGTCACCGTGCCGGAGGCCCGTTCCGCCCAGCTCAGAACCTCCAGCTTCCATCCCTACAAACTCTGGCTGAACGGCACGCTCGTCTACCAACGCGTACACATGGACGCCGACTGCCCCGACAAGGTCAAAACTCCGATTAACCTGACCGCCGGCGACAACCAGATCGTCGTCATGGTCGCCCGCAACGGCGCCCACACCGCCGCCCACTGGGGCTTCTGGCTGAGAGTCGCCAATGCCGATGGAAGTCTTCTGGAACCGCATGCACCGCCATGACGCAGGAAGCCCCGTGGTGTCCCGGACGCACTCTTACGGTCAGGATTCCCATCATGCTGAGAACTGCCTGTCTCGGGCTGTTGGCCCTCTTCTGCTCCGCGCTCTGCGTCGTCGCGGCGTCAACCACGCAAGCGTTGCCGCGGGAAGGCGACGTGACCATCGACGGGGTGCTGGACGAGGCGGCCTGGGAGCGCGCCCCGTGGCAAGCCGGCTTCCGCTCGGCGAGCGCGGCGGCGGAGAACGCCGGAGAGCCCAGGCCGGCAGCGGTTCAGACCCGCTTCAAGGTCCTCTGGGACGCCGCGGCTCTCTTCGTTGCGGTCGAGTGCGATGAACCGCAGGTCGAGGCACTGAAGGCGCGCTATGCGGCCCACGACAGTGATGTCTACCAGGACGACTGCGTGGAGCTGTTCATGGACCCCGCTGGTGAGGGGCGCTACTACCACCACGTTGTCGTCAACTCGAAGGGCGCCTGGTACGATGACTATGGGGCCGATTACGGCCTGGTCCATGTCAAGCGCTGGGAATGCCCTCTGGAGACCGCCACCAGCGTCGATGCGGCGGCCAAAGCCTGGCGTTGCGAGGTCCGCATCCCCCTGGCGGCGCTGCAGCTCAAGCCGGACGCCGGCAGTACCTGGCTGTGGAACGTGACGCGCGAGCGCTATGCCGGGGGCCGACTGGAACTCACCACCTGGGCGCCACTGAAGGGGAACTTCCATCAGCCGAAGCGGTTTGGCCGCCTGACCGGAGTCGCGATCGATTACAGCCGCTTTGCGGTGGGCTTGGGGGAGCCGAAAGTGACGATCAGCGGCGGCAGTGGGACGTTCAACACCTTGGAGCTGCGCCTGCCGGTGACCAACGGCGGCCAGCAGCCGCGCTCGCTGCGCTTGAGCGCCGGTCGCTTCCTGGCCCCGGAGACCGCAGTCACGGCAGCGCCCATCGAGCTGGCAGGGGGTGCTACCCAGGTGGTGACTCTGCCCGGCCTCAGGGTCCGTCGCGGTGACAGCGATGCGGCCGTCCAGATCACCGCCACCGACACGGTCCTGGAGCAACCCGCCACGATCGTGGTGAAGCGGCTGGACGCCGACTACCGTCCGCTGGTGGTCGAGGTACTGCAGCCGGTGTACCGAGGCAACATCTACGCGACCGAGAGTGTGCCGGAGATCGTCTTCCGCGTGACCCTGGCCGACGACGTGGCGGCGCGCACGCGCGCCGTGGCGTATGCTTTGTGCACCGCCGCCGGCACCGAGATCCATGCCGGCACGGCCACAGCCGCCCAGATCGAGGGCGACCTGCGACTGGACGCCGCCGCGCTGCCGGTGGGTACGTATGCCCTCGTCCTGCGCGCCTTGGGCAGAGAGACGGACGAGGTCATCGCGGAGACCCGCGCCACCCTGCGCAAGCTGGCCCCCGCCCCAGGCAGCGAAGTCCGCGTCGACGCCCTCGGCAACATCCTGGTTGACGGCAAGCCGAGAATGTTTCTGGGCTGGTATGGCGGCATCCCGCTGGAGGATCCCCGCGCCGACGTGGTGGCCCTGCAGGATCTGACGACGCCGGTGGTGCTTCCCGGCATCGCGCCCGAGGATGTGGCCCGGGCACTGGGCGAGCCCTTCCGCCGGCACGGCATCTACTCGGTGGTCA
>JAGVUW010000171.1 GCA_019136035.1 Verrucomicrobiota bacterium
ATGCCACCCAGATCACCGTGCCGCCGTGCTCGATATCCTCGACGATCATCACGGAGCTGTACTCCGAGAAGACCTCGACCTCTTCGACCTTGGAGAGGGCCGTCGACGCCGGGGCGGGTGCCTGTGCCAGGCGCCCGGACGGGACGGCCGACTGCAGCCAGGCCCAGACCAGCCCGGCGAAGACCATGGCGCCGAGGGCGCCCACGGCCCAGGGCCGCAGCAGGCCGACGCCGGCGGCCTGTCGCGCGGGTGCCGGCTCCGCCTGGTGGGTCAGGGCGGAGCGGGCCCGGAAGTCCTGCCAGAAGCTCTCCGCGGGGCGGGCCGCGGGCAGAGCCGCGGCCTGTCGCAGAGCCTGCCGGAGTGTCGTCTCATGGGGCGTGTTCATGAGGGTGCCTCCTCGTGTTGCAGCAGCTTGCGCAGGCGGTGTTTGGCATAGAAGAGCCGCGACATGACCGTACCGATGCTGACGCCGGTCGCGGCGGCGACCTCCTTATAGCTCAGGCCGTCGACCTCGCGCAGGAGGAGTGTCGTGCGGTGGTCGGGGCTGAGGTTCCGGAGGGCCTCGGCGAGCTGGCTGCCGAGGTCGAGTCGTTCGGCATGGCGGTCGGCGCCGACAGCGCGCTCGTCGGGGAGGCGTTCGAGCAGGGGCGTCGCCTCGGCGTCGGTGGCGTCGTCGTGCTGCAGCCGCTCGGCATCGCGGCGGCGGCGGCGCAGGCAGTCGAGGGCGCAGTTGCGGGTGGCCGTGCATAGCCACGAGCGCAGCGCCGCGTCGCCGCGGAACTGCGGGATAGCCTTCCAGACTTTCAGGTAGGTATCCATGACCACGTCCTCGCCATCGTCGGCACCCACCAGTCGGCAGGCGATGCGATGGAGCAGGGGCCGATGCAGACTTTCAGGTAGGTATCCATGACCACGTCCTCGCCATCGTCGGCACCCACCAGTCGGCAGGCGATGCGATGGAGCAGGGGCCGATGCTGCTCGAACACCGCGGCGAAGGCGTCGACATCGCCGCGGCGGGCCCGGTCCAGAAGCTGTTCGGTTGACTGGCTCATGCCGCCGGCTTCTGTTCTCGTGACAACGACCCCGCGGACCCCGCGGCCCGCGTTCCTGGCGCCGGGCCGGCGCCGCGCCGAGGCCGATCCGACGCCTCGACGCCACTGCTGATGACGACGGCCCGACGCGTTTTATTCATCGACGTCATCCGCTGACGGTGCTGACGGCCCGGGCGCCGGCGCGGCGGCGCCCGCCGCCGCTGTGGCCAGGCCGTGGACCAGGACGTGATGCGCCGCCCGCAGGGGCGGGTCCTGAAGCAGCCGCGCCGGCGCGGGCAGGGCGCGGCTGCGCTCGAGGGCGGCGCTGTCGAGGTCGGAGTGCACCTGCGGCTGCAGCCCGCGGCCATGCCAACTGCGGCCCTTGGGCGAGTAGATAGCGCCGGTGGTGAATTTCACGCGGTAGGTGTTCTGCAGGGTGAAGATGCGCTCCATGCTGGCCTTGCCGTAGGTCGGCGAGCCGACCAGGGTGGCGCCGCAGTCATCGGCCAGGGCCGCGGCCAAGATCTCGGCGGCGGAGGCGGTCTGCTTGTCCACCAGCACCGCCAGGGGCAGCGAGACGGTCGTCGTCGCGGCGCTGACGAAGTTGCTGATCTTGCCGCCGTGGCTGACCACGCGCATGATCGACTGGCCCTTGGGAAGGAACAGCTCGGCCGTCCGGAGGCCCTCCTGGAGCACCCCGCCGCCGTTGCCGCGCAGGTCGAGGATGAGGCCGGCGCAGCCCTGCTCGGTGAGCCGGGCGAGTTCCTCGCGGCAGCGCTCGCTGACGCCCTGCGAGAAGGCCTTGATGGCGAGGTAGCCAATGCCGCCGGGGAACTCCTGCGCGAGCACATTCTGCAGGTGGAACTTCTCACGGCGGACGGTCAGATCCAGGACCTGCACATCACGGACGACGGTCAGGGCCACCGGGGTGTCCGGCTCGCCCTCGAGGAGGGCCGTGACCGCCGCCACGGTGAGGCCCTTGAGCGGCCGGCCGTCGATGCGCAGGATGCGGTCGAGGGGCTGGAGGATGCCCTCGCTGGGACCGCCGGGTGTGACCTCGCCGATGGTGAGGCTGCCGTCGCCGGGGTTGAAGGTGCTGCGGATGCCGATGGATTCGCGCAGGCCCTGGAGGGAGTCGCTGACGTCCTCGAACTGCTCCGGCCGCCAGATCGTCGCCAGGTCCGGGTGCTCGTTGGGGGAGAGGTGCCTGAGGAGGCCCCGGGTGGCGGCCCACCAGATGCTGGCGTCGTCGATGGCGTCGGTGTAGTAGTGCTCACGGACGAGGCTGACGACCTCCCGGAAGCTCGCTTCGGGGTTGGCGAAGTCGTGGTCGATGCGCACTGGGTAGAGCGGCGGTGGGCCCGCTGGCGTTGACGGTGTCGGCGGTGGCGGCGGCGGCTCGGCGGCGGTTGCGGGCAGCGCCGCCAGGGCGATCGCGGCCGCGATCACGACTGCGGCGCCGCGACGCCTCGACGGGTATCCTGGGGCCTTCGGGGACATCCTGAGAACCTCTCCTGCGCAGGGTGCTCCGGCACGCCGCCGTGGCTGTGCTCCTGAAAGCCATACTGCCGCAAGGCCGGCCCGTCAAGCCCCACGGCATGCCGTGGGGCCACGGAGCCGGGGCCGCGATGCGGCCCCACGGCATGCCGTGGGGCCACGGAGCCGGGGCCGCGATGCGGCCCCGGGGGAGGGCCGTGGGGTGGCCTCTTCCGTAGCCCCACGGCACGCCGTGGGGTGGCCTCTTCCGTAGCCCCACGGCACGCCGTGGGGTATGGTAGCCGTGGTTCACGATCAGGAGAACGCCATGCGAGCGATTGCGGTTCTGTGCCTCGTCGGGTTGGTGCCGTGTCTTGTGGCGGCGCCGCTGCTCACCGCCTACCGCGCGGCGCGCGCGCCGGTCATTGACGGCCGCCTCGACGAGGCGTGCTGGCAGGGCGCCCTGTCGGCGGGGCCGTTCCGTCTGGCCACGGGCGAGGCCCTGGCCGAGGCGCCGACGGTGGCGCGGCTGTGCTGGGACGACGACCACCTTTACGTCGGCATCGAGGCGACGGAGCCGCTCCTTGACCCGGTGCTGAACATGCTGCATCTGGTCAAGGCCGACGCCACCGGGCGCGGTGCCGCCGTGTTCCGCGATGACAGCGTCGAGCTGTTTCTGCAGCCGCCGGGCGGGGCCTACCTGCACTTCGCCGCGAACTCGGGCGACGGGACCTACGAGGGCCGCGGCACGGACGCGTCGTGGGACGGCGCCTGGCAGTGCCGCGCGTATCGCGGCAAGGCCGCCTACACGGTCGAGATGGCCATACCCTTCGCGGAGCTGGGCGGGCGGCCCGAGGGCGCCTGGCGCTGGAATGTGACCCGGCATCGATCGCAGGCGAAGGAGTACAGCACCTGGAGCGGCCTGCAGGGCGGCTTTCACCAGCCCGAGCAGTTCGGCGTGCTGCGGTTCGCCGCGGCGGGCCCGGGGTGTTCGCCGGTGTCGGTCGAGCCGACTGACACAGGCGAGGTGCTGCGTCTGCGCGCCACCGCGCCGGTCCGCCTCGAGGCCCGCTTCGTGCAGCCCGCGGCGGCGGGCGGCGAGCGCGCTGGTGAGGGCGACCTGGAACTCGCCGTGACGATTCCGCCGGCGGCGCGTGCCGTCGGCGTCTACCAGCTCCTCTACCGCCTGCACGCGGGCGAGGCGCTCGTGGCCGAATCGGCGCCGATCGTGCGGACGCTGTCGGCCGGTGTGGCGCAGCTCCGCCTGGTCGCCGTCGAGAGCCGTGCCAGGGTCCACGTCAATGGCAGTCCGGTCGACCTGGCTCAGGGCGCGGTCGATGTGCCTCTGGCGGGCGGCCTGACGGTCCTGTCTATCGAGGCCGAGCGCGGCGGTGCGGCGCCGTCGCTGCTGCCGACGGTCCTGCAGTCGGGCCGCCCGGTGCCGTTGCGTTGGCGCCTGGCGTCGGCCGCTCCGGACGCCTCCTGGCGGACGGCGGTTCCCGACGCCGCCTGGTCGCCGGCGCCTGAGGGCGCCTTCTGGAGCGGCCAGGACGCGGCGCGCTGCCTGGCGGTGGCGGCCATCGTCACGACGCCGTCGACACCGCCGCTCTTTCCCAAGACGGACCGCTTCCTGGTGCCGCTGGGCAGCGCGCAGCTCCTGCGGCCGTACCTCCCCATGGCGCCGGAGCTGCTCCTGGCCGACTACCGGTTGGTGGTCGAGGCACCCCTGAACCTCGCCTGCACCGCACTGGAGCCGTTCGGGGCACAGGGCCTGGCGCTGGCGCCGAGCGAGGAGGCCGAGGGCCTGCGCCGCCACACCCTCGCGTTTGGGGCGACGCCGGGGAGCGGCCTGGAGCTCTCGCTGTGCTGGGCCGATGCCAATGGCGCCACCCTCACCTACGACCCCGCGATCACCTCCGGCGGCACCCACGACTGGCGGCGCCTGACGACCACCGTCACCGCGCCCGCCGCGGCCCGCCGCGTCCGGCCGCTGGTCATCAAGTGGCAGGATCGCGGCTTCGTCGGCACGTTCTGGGTCGACAACGTGGTCTTCCGTCGTGAGGACTCGACGGAGAACCTGCTGACGATGGGGACCTTCGACGAGCCGGGCTGGACGCGGTCATTTCCGCCCGAGGGCGTCGGTGGCTCGCGGTGTTTCAAGGTCGTCGGCAAGCCGGACCAGACGCATCGCCAGCAGGCCTGCTGGGTGGTGAATCCGGAGCCGATCGTCGTCGAGCCCGGCGTGCGCTACGTCGTCGAGCTGGATGCCAAGTGCGACCGCATGGGCTCCGTGGAGGCGCGGCCGTTCGTCGGGCTGCTGCTGCAGAGCGACGGCACCGGCACGTCCGGCGACGAGGGGCCGTTGCGCGTCTATGCGTCGGCCCTCGGCGGCAGCCTGATCAGTTGGCCGCGCACGGGCCGGGTCGGGACGCTGCCGCCCCTGCGCGACGTCCGGCCGCGCCGCGCCCGCATCGCCCCGTGCTACTACGGGGCCCGCTTCTCGAATCCCCTGGTGGAGGAGGCCTTCGCGGAGAACTGCTATCGGTCGGGCATCACCTGGACCTACGGCAAGGCGTCCAACGGCGTCGTGCCGCACCTGACGCCGCGCGGCCATCGCGTCTTTCTGAGCATCGGCTGGGAGCCCTGGAGCATCCCGGCGGGTCAGCGCGAGTATGCGGCGGCGCACGAGGAGGTCCGCGCCGTCGACTTCGCGGGCAAGTCGGAGGCCCACATCGCGTGTCCGACCTGGCTTCTGAGCGAGGGCGAGGCGATGCTGGCGGAGGTGGAGCGTGGCCTGCTGGCGGCGGTGTCCGAGGGCGGCTACGCGGGGGCGAACTGGGATGTCGAGCAGCCGGTGGTCGATCCGCCGACGTTCTGCATCTGTCCGCGCTGTCTGGCGGCCTTCCGGGCCTGGTCGGGGCTGGCGGCCGATGCCCGTCTCGATGCCGAGGCGATCCTCGGAGCGCACCGCGCCGCCTGGACCGACTTCCGCTGCATGCAGAATGCCGAGCTGGCCGGGCGCCTGCGCGCCATGCTGCGGAAGAGCCCGCGGCCGGTCGAGTTCTCGCTCTACTCCGGCTACCAGAGCCAGCGCACGCGCGAGCACTACGGCGTCGACTGGGCTCGCATGGCGCCCCACCTCGACTTCGCGATCGCGGGTTACGGCGGCGGCGCGACGAGCATCGCCGACACCCTCGCCGCTCTGGGCGAGGTGCCCTTCATGGGCGGCGAGATGTGGTACCTCTCCGACCGCAGCGACGCCCGTCCGACGCCGCGCTACGAGACCTGGCGGAACCGCCTGCTGCGGCAGTTTGCCCTGAGCGGCGGCCATGGCTGTCTGATCTGGTATCTGCCGCCGATGGACGGCGGCGCCTTCTACGCCACCAGCGAGGCCGCCGAGCTGATCGCGCAGCACGAGGAGTTCTTCCGCGCCGAGCAGCGCTGCGACGGGCGCCTGCGCGTCAGCGGCCTGCCGGAGGGCGACTGGGCCGCCTTCGCACGCGGGGGCAGGGTCCTGGTCATGCTTCTCAATTTCAGCGATGACGCACGCACGGCCTCGGTCGCGCTCGGCGAGCGCGAGGTCAGCCGGACCTTAGCGCCCGGGGGTGCCGACCTGTTCATCCTGGAAGAAGCGGCGAGGTGAGGGATGGTATGGCAGGTCGCGCGGCGCCGGCGGGTATCGAGGAGGGGGTTGGGTCACAGAGAGCGCAGAGAACGCAACGAGGGGGGATGGTGAGAGGACGTCGCGGCGCGAGGTTTCGCCTTGCTGTATCCGGCGCACCGGGCCGGTGAGCTGGCTCGTATGAAACGTCGCGTTGTTGCATGCGTCGTGTTGTCGCAGACTTTCAGCCTGCCATGCGTGACATACGATTTCCCAGGGCGTTGCCCTGGGCTGA
>JAGVUW010000397.1 GCA_019136035.1 Verrucomicrobiota bacterium
CGAGACCATTCACGCGGCCGGACGGCCCGCCATCCTGCACTCGTGCGGCAACGCCAGCGAGATCATCGACGACGTCATCGACACCATGCGCTACGACGGCCGACACTCGTACGAGGACGCCATCCAGCCGGTCGAGGAGGCCTACGAGGCCTACAACCGGCGCATCGCCGTCCTCGGCGGCATCGACGTCGACTTCGTGGTGCGCTCGACGCCGGCGGCCGTCTACCGCCGCGCCCGGGCCATGCTCGAGCAGACCGCGGCGCGCGGCGCCTACGCCCTCGGCACCGGCAACAGCGTCCCGGAGTACGTGCCGCCGGAGAACTTCGCGGCACTGGCCTGGGCCGCCGTGGAGCACCGCGTCGGCTGAGGCCAGCCGCCGCCACAGCCGAATACGGCGCATGGGCGCCGGGTATGGCAGCGCGGGACATCGCTCGCCACCGGTGTGGAGCGCGAGTGTCCACAGACGCGGGTGCGTCCACGAGCCGCAACGGCATCGACAGCACACCAACGCGGTCTTTCGTGCGAGCCGAGGTCACCGGCGCGGCCAGCAGGTCGCGCTCGGCTCGCGCGACCACCGGCGACGCCCGGGTCTCCCCGGGTCTCCCCTGGTGTCCCTGGTGTCCCTGGCGGGACACGCGATCCTAGGCAGGCGAGGTCGCTGGCGCGCTGGCCGCCGGCAGCGCCTCCCAGGTGTGTCGGAAGTGCTGCACCGGCGTCGGCTCGCCGCGGAACTGCCAGAGCTGCGAGGCCGGCCCCAGGAAGCTGGCCATGAACCACAGGGTATGCCAGGGATGGCACACCAGGTGCCGCAGCAGCACCGCGTCGAAGCGCCACTGCCGCCACATGGCGCGGCGGAAGAGCCTGAGCCAGTCCTCGGCAGTCCAGCCGTAGTCGCGGGTGCCATCGACCTCACGAATCTGCCGGAAGAAGCCCTCGGCACAGCGCGCGAGCTGCCCGGGAACCGGGTAGTAGCCGCCGTAGCCGCGGTGCAGGATGGCGAAGTGGAAGCCCTCGGGGTCGCGCCACTGCCGCAGCGGCGACCGCAAACACTTCTCCGGCGACACCGCCGCGCCCCGGAAGTGCAGCGTCGTCGTCACCAGACGCCGCGACGGCGAGGCCGGGTCGAGCAGTCCTGCCAGCAGGGCGAACATCTCGCGGTAGATGGGGTCCTGCCGGCCGGCCAGGGCGTCGGTCGGCTGACAGAAGTGCTCCAGGGCGCCGTTGATGACGATGCCGTCGAAGCGACCCAACCACGACGCCGGCAGAGCCCGGTAGTCCGAGAGGACCACCCGCAGGCCGCGCGCCTTGCAGACCGCGTACTGGTCCGGCGAGATGGTCACGCCGGTGGCCTCACAGCCGCGCGCCGCCGCGGCGCGCAGGAGGGTCCCCAGACCGCAGCCGATCTCCAGGAGACGGAAGCCCGGACCGGCGCCCAGTTCATCCAGGAGGTAGGCGTGCTGACGGCGCTGCGCTTCGTGGTAGTCCGCGCGCGGGGCGCCGTCGTAGATGCCCTCGGTGTAGTCCTCGACACCGGCCAGGGCCGAGACGCCCGTCAGGTGGTAGCAGTGCTTGACTATGGCCGCGACCTCGGCAAGCGCCGCCGCTGATTCGGCCGTATCACACGGCGCCCCGTCCTGAACCATCATCGCAGACACACCTCGCTGTATGCCCGGAAAGAGTCTTGATCGTAGCACGCCGGCGCCAAAAGGCAAGGGGGTGCGACGCCGCCGGCCGGCCCTCCCCTCGGGCAAAGGAACGGCCCGCCCCGGGTTTCGGGGCGGGCCGTATTGATGACCGGCGGTCAGGCTCGCTCCGACCGTGATCAGAACGTGAAGGACATGCCGAGGCCGCCGAAGAGGACGTCGGAGTCGCCATAGGCCTGCCGGCCAAGGCGCTCAACATCGCCGTCGAGCAGCTCGGTGTAGCCGGTGTAGGCGCGCAGCGTCAGGTAGTCGGTCATGGCGTACTCAAGGGTCGCCTGCACCAGCATGTCCGACTCGGAGCTGTGGGCGCGTTCGCCGTAGTAGTACTCGTGGTAGTTGTTGGTGCCCCAGCCCAGGCCGCCGGAGAGGATCAGGCTCAGCCGCTCGGTCATGGCGAAGGCGTGCTCGACGCCGGCATTGAGGTACCAGCCGTCCGCTTCGTCGACGTCGTAGTAGGCGGTCAGCGACGGCGACAGGATCATGCACGGGAAGGTGACACCGCCGTAGACCTCGCCGGTGCTCTCGCAGCTCGAGTAGGTGTACCAGAGGAAGCCGGCCTCGAGGTCGACGCCCTCCATCGGCGACATGGCGTAGCTCAGGCTGTAGTCGACCTCCTGGAGGCGGAAGTCGTCCTCGCCGGCCTCATTGATGTCCGTGGTGTCGATGTTGCCCCAGACATTGAGGCTCAGGTCACCCATGGAGACCGTCACCGACGGCTGCAGCACCGGCTCGTCCGTGAGGAGCATGCCGCGCCAGACGTAGTGCGACAGCCAGTCAACCGAGGTTTCCAGGGTGATCTTCTCTCCCGCCTGCATGCTGGGCATCAGACCGAGAAGCGCCCCGGTCGCCACCAGTCCCGCTGCCATCCGGCGGAGATGTACCTTCACCATGATCCAGACCCTTTCCTTCAACAGACACGACCCGCAGACCTTCAACCGCGCAACCGCGAGCACGCACACCCGCCAGCCGCCGGCGCGTGGCGGCGCTGCACGACCACCACACGAAATCCTAACGTAGCGGCCCGTGCAGGTCCTGCAAGCCTTCTCGAGCGGCGCGCCGGGCTGCCCGGACGTCCTGACGACTGGCCGGCGCGCGGACGGGCCGGAAGCCGGCGCCACCGGCGCCACGACGCACATCGCGCCTTCCCGATCCCGCGTCGGCTACCCGGGCATCCGCATCCCGGGGTGGGGGTCCTCTGTCTTCGCTTCGCGCGACGGCGTTCCATGAGTCGTATAGCCGAACAGGCGGAGCTTCGCCTTCAGGAGGCCGTCAAGGGCCGGCAGGTCGCGCGGATACACCGACACGAGCCGCTTGCCCTCCTGCTGGTAGAGGGTCTGTTTCTTGTACATGCTCATCTTGTACTGAGGCGTGTCGAGGCCCCAGTACTCGATATACAGGTCGAGTTCAGGGAGGTAGAAGTCGGGACGGATCTGGAACTCGCCAATGATCCGGTACTTGGCGTCGTAGCGGTAGGCCAGGCCGTACGCGGTGAGCCAGTCGGCGATGCGACGCTCACCTTCGGACTGCACGACCGTGCCGTCGCGGGCCTCGATAGTCTTGTTGATCTCGACCTGCATCTCGAAATTGCGGCGTTGGAGGAAGGTCTCGTCGAAACAGCGATCGCAGAACACACGCTGGAACGCCTGGTCGGAACGAGCGTACTCTTCGGCGCTGACCCCTTGGCCACAGCGCTGACAGCGGCGCTGGACTGCGTCTGCGGCGATGCGCATGGCCTCCTCGATGAAGGCGACAGCGGCACTCGCGTCGCTCCTGAGGTAGCCCTTCTCGGACGGATTGGCCGCCAGGTCGCGAAGATCGTGCAGGCAACCCTCGGCGGAGGCCCCGTACGCCTTGAGCGCACGGATCGCGTACTGCCGCGTTTGCGCGTGCGGGTCGCGTCGGACCACGGGCGCCAGCGCGGCCACGGCGGCAGCCTGGTCCACCCCCATCCACGCCAGTTTCCCCAGGGCCGATGCCGACAAGCGCCGGACGTTCGCGGAGGACGAGCCAAGGAACTCCAACAACTCACCGAAGGCGCCAACCTCACCCTCCCGGCCAATGGCCACGGCACGTTCGGAAAGCCGCTTCTCGAGGTGTCGGTCCATCGGGTTCTTCATGCCCACCCCCTCTGCCTGAGCATCGACGCGCGCAGCAAAGTCAGCCGCCACCATGGCAAACCTGGCCGCCATCGCCCACCCACAATACTAATACCTATAAGCCTAAATGCGATTCGATGCAAGTCGCAGAGGCGGCTTTCCCGCCGCTCGGCCGCTCCGCGCCTGGCAGTCCTTCCCTTCGACAGACGCGAACGCGTCCACGAGCCGGGGCGGCGTCGGCAGCACCACGCCGCGATCGTTCCTGCGCAACGCCAGGCACCGTGGAGCGTCACCCCGCGCTGCCCCAGGCCCCGGCGATGCGCAGCATGCGGCCATGTCCTGTCGCAGCGCCGCGGTGTCGTGATGGTGCCCGTGGCCGTCATGGATCGCCGCGCCGCGGCGAGCGCGGTGCCAGTACTCCGGGTCGTGTTCCTGGGCCTTTCGGAAGTGCAGCGGGTTGGCGTCGTGCGACTCGCAACCGTGCATGCGTGCGGCCTCCACAGGGTCGGCGGGAGGCGTCTCAGCCTACCACCCCATAGACGCCATCGGCACGGCAGGCAACCGTCTGAACCGGCCGCGGCATGACAGAACACCGAACCGCGGTAGATTCAGACAAGGCCCGACCGGCACGCCGCAGCGCGGGCCGACGACAGGTCGACAGACATCAGGAGCCATGGCGATGGGTAAGCAGGTGCCGGCCGGGACCTTCCTCAATCCGCCGCAGGTCTTCACCATCACAGAAGACGGCTACCAGCCGCCCGAGTCGCGCCGATTCGAGGGCATCCCGAGCGTCGCGGTCAGCCCGGGCGGGCGGCTGTGGGCGACCTGGTATGCCGGCCCGACGCCCGGCGAAGACCCGAATAACTACGTCGTCCTGGCGACGAGCGGTGACCGCGGTGCGACCTGGTCCGAGGTCTTCATTGTCGACCCCGACGGCCCGGGCCCGGTGCGCGCCTTCGACCCCGAGATCTGGGTCGATCCACAGGGCCGGCTTTGGCTGTTCTGGGCTCAGCACGCCGAGCAGAACCGCCTCAGCCCGCACGCCGGCGTCTGGGCCATGGTCAACGCGACTCCCGAGGACCCGTCCGGCGAGTGGACCGCCCCGCGGCGACTGACCGAGGGCATCATGATGTGCAAGCCGACGGTGCTGGCGAGCGGCCGCTGGCTGCTCCCGGCCTCGACCTGGCGCGCCACCGACTACAGCGCCCGGGCCGTCGCCTCGGACGACGCCGGGCGGTCCTTTGAGGTCATCGGAGCCTGCCAGGTGCCGGTCGAGGACCGCTCCTTCGACGAGCACATGATCGTCGAACGCCGCGACGGGGCGCTGTGGATGCTGATCCGCACCAGGTACGGCATCGGCCAGAGCCTCTCGAACGACGGGGGGCGCACCTGGAGCGTCTGCGCCCCGTCGGCCATCGCCCATACCTCGTCGCGGTTCTTCATCCGGCGCCTCGGGTCCGGCGCCCTGCTTCTGGTCAAGCATGGCCCCATCGATCAGCCCACCGGCCGCAGCCACCTCACCGCCTACGTCTCCGACGACGACGGCGTCACCTGGAGCGGCGGGCTGCTCCTCGACGAGCGCACGGCGGTGTCCTACCCAAGCGGCCAGGAGACCGCCGACGGCACGATCTACATCGCCTACGACTACTCGCGCACGGGCTCCCGGGCCATCCATATGGCCGTGTTCACCGAGGCCGACGTGCGGGCCGGCCGGCCGGTCTCGGCGGAATGCCGCCGACCGCCCCGGCGTGAACTCCGGCCTCACGGTCGCAGCAGTCCGGCAGGTAGGTCCACGGCGCCGCCCGTGGACCTCCCGGGCGACGGCCACGGCGACCGGAATGCGACTGGCGGGGTGCACCGCCGGAGGGAAGACGGCACGACATCCCTCGCCATGGGCGCTGGAGGGCGAGTGGCCACAGACGCGAACGCGTCCACGAGCCGGGGCGGAGTTGGAGGCACGCGACGTGGTGTTTCCTAAGAGCCGAAGCAGAGGAGCGAGGCATCCCATGCAGCACGTCACACTCTCAATGGCCCTGGCGGGGCTGGCCCTGTTCAGCCCGGCGGCGGCCCTGGCGCA
>JAGVUW010000488.1 GCA_019136035.1 Verrucomicrobiota bacterium
CTTCCGCGAGAGCGACGTGCTCAGCCTGCACTGTCCGCTGACGGCTGAGAATGCCGGGATGGTCAACGCCGAGCGGCTACGGCTGATGAAGCCGACGGCGCTGCTCCTGAACACCGCCCGCGGCGGTCTCATCGACGAGGCGGCCCTGGCCGAGGCCCTGAACGCCGGCCGCCTGGCCGGGGCCGGCCTGGATGTCCTCTCGTCCGAGCCGCCAGCCGCGGACAACCCCCTGCTGCAGGCCCGGAACTGCCTGATCACGCCGCACCTGGCGTGGGCAACCCGACGGGCGCGCGAGCGCCTCATGGCGACGGCCGCCGGCAACCTCAAGGCCTTCCTCGACGGCCGGCCGGTCAACGTCGTCGCGCCCAGACCGGTCTGAGCCGCCTCTGCGGCCCGGGCCCGGTGCAGGCCGAGGTGGTCCACGGCGCCGTCCGTGGACCTCCCGGGCGCCGGCGGCGCCCGGGAGGGCGGCTGACACAGCCGCCGCTACAGCCAGACCCCGGCGCCCGGGGGCGCCGGGGATGGCAAGGCAAGTCATCGCTCCCGCACCGGCGTGGAGCGCGAGTGTCCACAGACGCGAACGCGTCCACGAGCCGCAACGGCATCGACAGCACAGCGACGCGTTGTTCCGTACGAGCGCGGTCCTTGGCGCACGGGAGCGCCGGGCAGCACACGGCGAGAGAGCGCTCACCGCCAGAGGCCGAGGACGACCATGCCGGCCACGGCGGCGCCGATGCCAAGCCACCCGGACAGACGCAGTCGCTCGCGGAAGACCACGAGCGACAGGATCAGGCCCATGACAATCGGGCCGCTCAGGGTCACCGGGAAGACCACCGTCGGGCGCAGTCGCTCGAGGGCCTCGAGGGTGCAGTAGACACCCGCGTAGCTGGCCAGGCCGGCCACGGCGCCATACCCCACCGCCGCCGGCGGCGGCCGGCGGCGCTGCCACAGCGCCGCCACCAGGAGCACCGCAAAGCCGGCCAGGTACGAGAGCAGGAGGTAGGTGCCGTAGTCCAGACCGCGGGAGGAGGTCAGGAGCTGGCCCAGGCGCGGCAGGCCGCTCAGCAGGAAGGCCGCCGTGATCGTCAGGAACCACCGCCAGGCCTGGCGCTCGCCCGCTCGGAAGGAGTCCGCCGACCACGACATCAGTACCATCCCGAGCAGCACCAGGGCAATGCCCAGGGCCGTCGTCGCCCGCAGCGGTGCGTCGAACCACAGAACACCCGCAACGACCGGGATGAGGAAGGCGGAGCGGTAGATGGCATTCGAAAAGCCGAAGTGGCCCAGACGCAGGGCATGGTTGAAGGCCAGCACCGCCAGGCCGCCGCCGGCACCCGCCACCGCCGCGATCACGAGGACACCCCCGGAGAGGAGATCCAGCGGCGGGCCGCCATGCTGAAGGCCCATCCACACGGCGCTGAAGAGGGTGCTGACCAGGAACAGCACCAACGACAGGTCCAGCGCCGAGACGCCGCGACGCGAGGCCAGCTTCGCCGACCACGACACTGTCGTCAGCGCCAGGACCACCGCCATGACATGCACCGCACCCATGCTGGAGAAGCCCTCCGAAAGGCCCCGCCGCGGCGGGGCAGGACACTGTAACGCGCCAGGAGAACCGCCCAACGCCGCGAGCCGGGAAGGCACAGTGTAGCCTCCTCGCCGCCACACTCAAGCGCGGCCGCCTCGGCCGCCCCCGGCGAGGCGGGCCCAGAGCTGGATTCTGGCACCCCTCCAGGGTGCATGGTCCATAGCTCCGTGGTTCCGGGGGTCGCGCCGCGCGACCCCCGGCTACGATCTGCCACCCCTCCAGGGTGACCGCGCGCGGCGCGACCCCCGGCTACGATCTGCCACCCCTCCAGGGTGACCGCAGCGCGACCCCCGGCTACGATCTGCCACCCCTCCAGGATGACCGCGGGCCGCGATCGGGCCGCGCGGTGCTATGTTGTGGGCATTCCTGGCGGCAGAGGACAGGCTATGAGCAAGGGCATCGTCATTCTGGGTTCGACCGGCTCGATCGGCGAGAACGCGCTGGCGGTGGCGCGTCATCTCGGTGAGGCGGTCCGCGTCGTCGGCCTGGCGGCGGCCACGCGCACGGCCCGCCTCGCGGAGCAGGCCCGCGACTGCGGCTGCCGGTGGGCCTTCACCGCCTGCGACGACCGGCGCCCGGCCCTGGCCGAGGCCCTCCCCGACGGGTGCCGCGCCCTCGCCGATGCCGACGACCTCTGCGCACGCGTCTGCGACCCCGAGGTCGACATGGTCCTCTGTGCCGTCGTCGGCACCGCCGGTCTGAAGCCGGTCCTGGCGGCCATCGCCGCCGGAAAGGACATCGCCCTGGCCAGCAAGGAGATCCTCGTCATGGCCGGCGAGATTGTCATGGCTGCGGCGGCCCGTCACGGCGTCCGCGTTCTTCCTGTCGACAGCGAGCACTGCGCCATCTTCCAGTGCCTCGACGGCGCCCCGCCCGAGTCCGTCGAACGGCTCATCCTCACCGCCAGCGGGGGGCCCTTTCGCAACCAGCCCGACCTCGACCTCGCCTGCGTCACCCCGACCCAGGCCCTGGCCCATCCGACCTGGCGCATGGGCGGCAAGATCACCATCGACTCGGCGACCCTGATGAACAAGGGCCTCGAGGTCATCGAGGCGCGCTGGCTGTTCGGCGTCCGCCCCGAGCAGATCGAGGTGGTAATCCACCCGCAGTCGATCGTCCATTCCATGGTCGAGTTCACGGATGGGAGTGTCCTGGCCCAGCTCGGCTACCCGGACATGCGGCTGCCGATCCAGTACTGCCTGACCTACCCGGCGCGCTGCCCGAGCCTGCAGCGCCGCCTCGACGTCACCCAGTGCCTCCACCTCGACTTCGAGCCGCCGCAGCACGAGCGTTTCCCGGCCCTGACTCTGGCGCGCCAGGCCCTCGCCGCGGGCGGCACCGCCCCGGCGGCCTACAACGCCGCCAACGAGGTCGCCGTGGAGCACTTCCTGGCCGGTCGGCTGCGCTTCCCGGGGATCTGGGCCGTGGTCGCCGAGACCCTGGCAGGCCATCCGGACCACCCCCACGCGGATCTCGAGACGATCCTGGCGGACGACGCCGCGGCACGCCGGCGCGCCGACGCCACCGCGGTGCGGCTGGCCGGCGCGTGAAGCGCCTGCGGCGGCATCCGGGGCCGCACCGGAGACGGCACGGCGGGACATCGCCTGCAACGCCTTCCCCGTCAGAGTACCGGCCTCGGCCGGAAGTGTGCCGCGTGCCTTCAGGCCGCGGCGGCATCCGGGGCCGCGCCGGGCTGAAGCCACGGGGCACGCTTCCGCGTGAACGCCGCACTCAGACCCGAACTCGGCACCGCGCGGTCGCGCGATCGTCCGCCGTGCCATATTCCGGCGCTGCGACTGTCGTTTCCCGGGCGCTGCTGCCGCCCGGGGGGTCCACGGACGGCGCCGTGGACCTACGTGGCGCGCGTCGGCGGGTGGGCTGCGGGGGTGCGTCAGCCCGGGTCGGCCAAGCCGAAGAACCGCCGGGCATTGGCGGTGGTCAGGCGCGCCAGGTCGACCTCGGTGAGGCCCTTCTCCGCGGCGACGCGACGGCCGACCTCGACCACGCGGGCTGGCGTGTTGCGCTCACCGCGATAGGGCACCGGCGCCAGGTACGGCGAGTCGGTCTCCAGGAGCAGCCGCGACACCGGCACGACCGCGAGGGCCGCGCGGATGTTGTCGGCGCGGTTGAAGGTGACCATGCCGTTGAAGGACAGCATCGCGCCGAATCCCAGGGCGCGCGTGGCCTGCTCCGGCGTGCCGGTGAAGCTGTGGATGAGGATGCGCACGCCGTCAGCGGCCGCCTCGCTCAGCATCGCCAGGCAGTCGTCGAAGGCATCGCGGCAGTGCACGATGACGGGCCGGTCCAGTGCCGCCGCCAGCTCGAGGAAGGCGGCGAAGACGCGCCGCTGGTCGGCGGCCGGGGAGTGGTTGTAGTAGTAGTCCAGGCCGATCTCGCCCACCGCCACCACCCGCGGCTCGGTCAGGATCGCCCGGAAGGCGTCCAGGTCCAGACTGTGGCGGGCTTCGTGCGGATGCACACCCGCCGACGCCACCACGCCGTCCTCCTGCGCCGCTGTCAGCGCCGCCCGCCGTGAGTCATCCAGGCCGGTGCCGGCCACCAGGAAGCCATCGACGCCGACCGCACGCGCCGCCGCAAAGAGCAGCGCCGGGCGGTCCTCGGGATCGAGATGCAGATGCGTATCAAACCACATGGCGTGTGACGACGGCAGGATCAGCCCCGACCGTGGAACCGGCCGCGGCCTCACCCCGCCGAGCGACGGTCGGGGATCAGTTGCCGCGGTCGAAGTCCTCGGGAGTCTTGACGTGGTACTTACGGCGCAGCTCGCCGAGGAAGGTGTCGTAACGGCGGTTCTCCTCCTCACGGCGGAGGATCTCCTCGATGCGCCGCCGCAGGGCGTCGTCCAGGGGTGGCACCCGCGCCTCGCGCCGCTCGATGACCTTAAGGATATACAGGTTGCTGCCGAGGTCGACCGGCTTGGGCGTGACCTCGCCGGGGCCGAGGTCGCGGATGGCCTCCAGAAGCGCCCCCGAGGGGGAGGTGATCCAGCCCTGGTCACCGCCGTCCTCGGCCTTGGGGCCTTCCGACCAGGTCCGCGCCAGTTCCTCAAAGGACGATCCCGCCTTGAGCTTCTCGTAGATCTCGGCCGCGGCGGCGTCGAGGCGGTCGCTGTGGCGCCCGCCGGCCTTCTTCAGGACGATCGTCTGCAGACGCACACCCGGCTTCTCGGCAAGATCGCCGGAGCGCTCGGCATAGAACGCCTCGATACGCTCGGGGCCGATGACGATGTGGCGGTAGACGCGGTCGTGCAGGAGCATGTCGACCGCGGTCTGCTTGCGGATCTTGTCCTCGAACTCGGTGTAGGTCATGCCTTCGTCGGCCAGGAGGGCCTCGAAAGCGACCCGGTCGCCGCCGCTGCGGCTGATTACCAGGCGGTCGATGCGGTCCTGCAGCGCCTCCAGCGGGACTTTGCCGCCGAGCTTCTGGAACTCGGCGTACACCAACTCGCGGTCGATCAGCCGACGCACCGCCAGACGCCGCAGCTCGGCAATCTGCTGACGCTGATCCCCGGTCGGCAGAAGCGACTTCAGACGCAGCTCTTCCTGGGCCGTGTATTCGTGGACGTCATGGACCGTGATCACCTCGCCCTCGACCACCGCCACCACCGCGTCACCCGGACTGGCCGCAAACGACACCGCGCCCGCAAGGACCCAGGCGGCGGCAAGAAGAGCGGTACGGTTCGAGAGCTTCATGATGCAGCAGGCTCCATGACCTGAGTGACGATGCCTTTGCGCAGCCATCGGCGAGGCCGCCGTGAACGCGTCACCATAGCACGCGCCGGGGGCCTTCGCCATGCCCGGGGATGGCGCCGGGCGCATGTCCGTTCCGTAGGGATTGCCGCTGTAGGATCGTTGCCTGGACCGCTGGTCCGGGGGACGGTCATGTGTTCTTCGGGGTGCGCTTTCCTGCGGGTTTGCCGCGGG
>JAGVUW010000750.1 GCA_019136035.1 Verrucomicrobiota bacterium
CGGCGACGACGACATCACCAACTGGAGAGCCGTGGAGTGACCTCTGCCCGGCAACAGCGCTTCTCGCTCCTGGAGCTGATCCTGGTCCTGGCCCTGCTGGTGGCGGCCATGGCCCTGGTGGCGCCGCAGTTGCGCGGCTTCTTCGCCGGCCGCCGCCTCGACGGCGAGGCGCGGCGGCTGTGGGCGCTGACCCGTTACGCCCGCGAGCAGGCCATGGCCCAGGCCGTGCCGGTCGAACTCTGGCTCGACACCGCGGCCCGGCAGTACGGCGTGCAGGCCCTGCCGGGCTACGGTGTCGCCCTGGCGGCGCTGACCTACGATCTCATGGACGGCGCCGAGGTCACGACCACGGCCGACACGACGCTGGCCCTGGCCGAGGGCCGCGCGGCCGCCGCCGACCCGTCGCGGCCGCGGCTGCTCTGGTGGCCGGATGGGGCCCTGGCCGCCGGGAGCCCCCGGGAGGTGGCCCTGCGCGGCGGCGCCGACGAGCGCGTTGCCTGGCGTCTGCAGCGCCAGGGCGCCCTGCCGTGGTTCACCCTGCGCGCGGAGGCTCTGCCATGAGACGCGCGGCCTTCACACTCAGCGAGGTCCTGGTGGCGGTCATGGTCACGGCCATCGTGGTGCCGCTGACACTGCGGGCCCTGCAGACGGTCGCCGGGCTGGACGAGTCCAGCCGTCGCCATGCCCAGGCCGCCGTCCTCGCCGATCTCAAACTGCGCGAGATGACCGTCACCGGCGACTGGGCGACCGCCGAGGACGCGGGGACCTTCGACGACTACCCCGGGTACCGCTGGGAACTGCGCAGCGACGAGGTGACCCTCGGCGAGGTGGCCCTGCGGCGCCTGGAGGTGGCCGTGTTCGGTCCGGGCCGCGGTCAGCCGAGTGCGGCGACACTGGTCACGCTGGTGGCGCCGGCCGAGGAGGGGCCATGACCCGGACTCGGCAGACAGCGCCCTTCACTCTGATCGAGGTCCTGGTCGCGGCCCTGGCCGGCGCGGTGCTGATGGCGGCGTTGCTGGCGGCTCTGGCGGGTGCCTGGCGGCTGCAGGAGCAGTCCCACCGTCGCGAGGTCGAGGCGCTGCAGCGTGAGCAGGCCCGCCAGATCCTCGTCGCCGAGCTGGCCGCGGCCGTGCCGCCGGTCGGGCTCCTGGCCGCGGCCATGACCGCGGTCCGCGTCGACGCCGCGCCCTGGCGACACGACGAACTGGAGTGGGTCAGCGCCAGCGGCGCCCGCAACCCCGATGACACCGGACCCGACGTCCTCCACCTGCGCTACGCCCTGGCCGAGGCCGAGACGCCGGGGGCCTTCAACCTGGTCCGCAGCGTCCTCCACAACCCCCTGGTGGTCGAGACCGCCGAGCCGGCCGAGGAGGTCATCCTCGAGGACGTCGTCTCGCTGGCCGCCTGGTGGTACGACGGCGAGGACTGGGTCGAGTCGTGGGACTCGACGGTGATGGAAAACCGCCTTCCCGAGGCGGCCCGCCTGCGCCTCGACTTCGCCGCCCGTGACGGGTTCACCCCGCCGCCGCTGGAGGTCGTCGTGCCCTTGCTGATGCGCAGCGCCGAGAGCAGCGGGGGTGCCCCATGACCCGGCGCCGGCAATCGGGCAGCATCCTCGTCCTCGCCCTCTGGCTGGCCGCCGGCCTGGCCGCGGCCGCCCTGCTGACCGGCCATGCCACCGTCCTGCGTCAGCGCCGTGCCGCCGACGCCACGGCGGCGCTGGCCGCGGAGCACGCAGTCGAGGGCGTCCTGCGCTACGTGATCGAAGTCCTCGCCGCGGCGCCGCGGCAGGACGAACTTCCCGAAGCGGGCACCTACGAGGCCGCGGATATCGAGGTTGGCGGCTGCCGCGTCTGGCTCCTCGGCGAGGACCACGATCTCGACGACAGCGAGCCGAGCTTCGGGCTGCAGGACGAGGCCGGCCGGCTGAATCTGAACAGCGCGCCCCTGGAGTGGCTCGAGGCCCTCCCGGGCATGTCCGCCGAACTGGCGGCCGCCATCGTCGACTGGCGTGACAGCGACGCCGAGCCGCTGCCGAATGGCGCCGAGAGCGAGACCTACCTGGCTCTGGATCCAGCCTATGTCGCCAAGGACGCCCCCTTCGAATCCCTCGGCGAGATGCACCTCCTCAACGGCGCCGACCGGCGACTCTTCCAAGGCCTCGACCGCAACCGCAACGGCCTCCTGGAAGCCTGGGAACGCGACCTCCAGGAGGACGGCGCCGGGCGCTTCGAGGACACTCCCGACCGCGGCCTGATGGCCCTCCTGACCGTCCACAGCCGCGCCGCCGCCAGTGCGGGTGAGGGCGCCGAGGCGCCGGTCGATCTGAATGGCGACGCCAATGCCGTGCGCCGTCTGCTGAACGAACTCTTCGGCGAGCGTGCCGTGGCCATCGCCGGCGCCGCCGGCGTCGGCACGAGCCGCTTTGACAGCGTGCTCGCCTTCTGCCTGCGCGGCGGCCTGGACGACGCCGAGGCCGAGCGGCTCTGGGACCGCGTCACCGTCGGCGACCGCGCCGCGACCAGCCCGCTGAATGTCGCCACCGCGACGGCGGCTGTGCTGGCCTGCCTCCCCGGGGTAGGCCCGGATCGCGCCGAGGACCTGGTGGCCTACCGCGAGAGCCACGCCGGCACGACGCGCACGCCGCTCTGGCTGGCGACCGCCCTGGACACCGACACGGCCCTCGCGGCGGGGCCGCAGGTCACCGCGCGGAGCTGGCAGGTCGCCGCCGATATCGTCGCGGTCAGCCCGTCGGGGCGGGCCTTCCGGCGCGTCCGCTTTGTCCTGGACCGCCGGCAGGACCGGCCGGTCGTGGTGTCACGCCGCGATCTCACCCACCTGGGCTGGCCCCTGGGCGAGGCTCTGCGCCGAGCAACGATGACGATCTCCAGGGAGGACTCGTGATGGCCTGGACGCGCCCCAGCCCGCTTCTGATCATGGTCTACGACAAGACCACTCTGACGGCCCTGCGCGTCAACGGCGATCAGGCGCCGTTGAGCGTGCCGCTGGCGGTGAATCCGCTGACCGACGACCCGCAGGTGGTCGCGCAGGAGTGGCGCGAGCGCCTGCGGCCGTTCGGGCGGCTGCCGCGGCGGGTGGTGGTCGGGCTGCCCCTGAGCCGCATTCTGGCCTGCACGGTGCCGTTGCCGGCATTGCCCGAGAGCGAGGTCGAAGCCTACCTCCGGCTGCAGGCCGAGCGCGAGTTCCTGCTGCCCCCGGAGGACCTCCGTCTGGGCCTGGCTGTGAATGGCGCCGCGGCCGGCGGTCTGGCGGTGCTGGCGGCCCTGGCCGGGCGCTCGTTCGATAACCTCGAGCGCAGCCTGCGCCTGGCGGGCTTCCGTCAGATCACCCTGGCGCCCGCCGTCGCGGCGGCGTCCGGCACCGGCACCGGCCTGCGCCTGATCATGGCCGACGACGGCGCCGACCTCGTCGGCAGCCTCGACGGCCGCATCGTCTTCCTGCGCCGCCTGGCGGCGGGCAGCGGCGATCCGGCCGCGGATGGCGCGGCTCTTCCGGCGCTCCTGGGCGACCTGCGCATCAGCCTTCGGCAGATCCCGGAGGCCCTGCGTGCCGCCGCGCCGACGGTCGAGGTCGTCGGCCATGCCGCGGCCGTCGACGGGCTGGCGGCGGCATTGCGCCAGGCGGGTGTCTTTGGCGCCTGGGCCGTGCAGGCCCGGGCGGCGTCGCCGAGTGTTGCCGGGATGCTCTGCGCGCAGCTCGCCGCGGTCCTCGGCGGCGGCCGGGCGCCGCTCCTGGCGCTGTCGCCGCTGCCCTCGGCGGGGGTGTCGACCGGCCTCGCGCGCTGGCGGCGGCCGCTGCTCACTGCCGCGGCGCTGCTCGCGCTGCTGGCCATCGTCGGCCTGTCGCTGGCGCTGCACCAGTCGCGGCAGCGCGCCCGGCTGCGCTCCGAGTGGGAGCGCCTGTCGCCGCGGGTGGAGACGGTCCGGTCTCTGATCGACACGGCGCGGTCGCACCAGCCCTGGCTCGGGGACGAGGCGGTCACCCTCGACCTGCTGCGGGCCATCACCCTGGCCTTCCCCGAGCGTGGGAGTGTCTGGACCACGCGCCTCGAGATCAGCGGCCGCAGCCAGGTCGTCCTGGCCGGCCAGGCCAGCGACCGCGATGCCTGGCTGAAGACCCTGGCGGGGCTACGCCAGACGGCTGGCGTGCGCGACCTGCGCGTCACTCAGGCCCGCGAGGCCGCCGCCGGCCAGGCGCCCCTGGCCTTCGCCGTGAGTTTCACGTGGTCGCGGCCCGTCGCGGGTCGGGCCGTTGCCGAGGAAAGGCTATGACACGCCTGCAGACCCTAAGTCGTGAACGACTGCTCATCGTCCTGGCCGCGGCCGCCGTGGGGCTGCTCCTGCTGGACCGCGTCCTGGTGACGCCGCTGCTGGCGCGCTGGCGGGCCGCCTCCGACGAGGTCGACGCCCTGCGGGCGCAGCTCACGCAGGGCGGTGCCGTGGTCGGCCAGGAGGCGCGCTGGCTGCGCTGGCGCGACGAGGCCGAGGCACGGCTCCTGCCGGCCGAGGCCGGCGCCGCCGAGAGTGTCCTGCTGACGCAGGTCGACGGCTGGGCGCGCCAGGCCGGCCTGACGGTGCAGAGCCTGCGGCCGCGCTGGCAGGAGATCAAGGGGCAGGGGAACCGACCGGAGCTCCAGGTGGTGGGCAGCGGCCCCATGGCGGCGGTGGCGCTGTTCCTCCACCAGGTCGAGACCAGCCCCCTGGCGGTGGCCGTCGAGCACCTCGTCCTGGCCGGCACCGGCAAGGCGGGCGCACCGCTGCGCCTCGAGCTGCGCCTGAGCGGGCTGTGCCAGGCGCCGGCGGCACCGTCATCGGCGGTGCGGAGGGCCGAGCCATGACGCGCCGTATGGTCATCATCCTGGCCAGCCTGAGCACGGCCTTCGCGGCCGGCCTTCCCGAGGCCTACCAGGTCATCGTGCAGCGTGACATCTTCAACCCCGGGCGCACGCCGGCCGCGGCCCGTCCTCAGGGTGAGCCCGTGGAAGCCGCCCCGGTGGCGCTCCCCGACCGCCTGAGTCTGATCGGCGTGGCCATCCTCGACGGCCAGGCGCAGGCGCTGTTCGTGGGGTCGCGCCTGGAGTGGACCGGCCGGCGCCAGCCCGGCGACGACCTGGCCGCCGGGCGCCTGGTGGCGGTCGACACCGCCGGCGTGACCCTCGCGACCGGCCCAGGCACGACCCTCCGGCTGCGCGTCGGCGAGTCGCTCACCGCCGTCGCCGGGGAGCCCTGGCGGCTGAGCGACGGGCCGGCGCCGGTCGCCCCGGCAGCGCCGACGCCATCGGCGGACCGCCCGGCGCCTTCCGGTGACGTCACCACCGCGGCCCCGGCGGCTCCCGCCGCCGCCAGCAGCCCAGAAGATCTCATCCAGCAGATGCGCGAACGCCGCAGACGGGAGTTGGCACCATGACCTCACGACTCATCCTGCTTCTGGCCCTGATCCTGTCTCTCAGCCGGCCGCTCCTCGCCGCCCCTGAGCCCCCCGGC
>JAGVUW010000020.1 GCA_019136035.1 Verrucomicrobiota bacterium
CCGCTGCCGAGGGCCCGCGGCGGCGCGTGGCGTTCCTGACGGCGCAGCCCCGACGCGAAGCTCTGGCGGAGCTGCCGGGTCATCTCCTCACGCCAGGCCGTGTGCACCTGCAGGCCGCGCCGCTCGAACCAGCTCAGGAAGCGCCCGACAGCGCCGCGCTGGGACTGGATCTGCTCGAGGCGACGGCGCACCTGCACGAGTTCCTGGGGCGGGACGCGCCGCTCGCCGAGGCGCAGGCAGCGCCGGTAGTGCCGGCGGGCCGCGCCCACGCGCCCGAGACGCCGCGCTGACTCGGCCAGCCAGTAGTGGTAGAGGATGTTCTCCGGACTCCATCGCACCAGCCGGGCGAAGAGCCTGATGGCCTTGCCGAACTCGCCGGCCTGGTAGCGGTTGCGCGCCTCGCGGAAGGTCATGAAACGCCGCGTCCGGGTCAGATCGAGCATCAGGGTCTGCAGGGTCGTGCCATGCGGGACGGTATTGCCGACGACCATCTCCTCGAGGATATCGTCGGCGAAGGAGTCCATCACGGCGGGCCCGTCCTGTCGGAAGAGCGTCGCCGGCGGCGGCTGATCCAGTCGCGCCAACTGGCGGTCGTACTCGCGGCGCGCCTGCGGGTCGGAGAGGACGTCGAAGGCGGCGACGACCTGCCTGAACTCGTCCTCCTTGGCGGGGTCGCCGTGGTGCAGGTCGGGGTGGCACTCCTTGGCGCGGCGGTAGTAGGCGCGCTTCAGGGGCTCGAAGCCGGCATGGCGGGGCACTCCGAGGATGTCGTAGAGACTGCGCGTCACCTCGCGCCTCCGCCACGCCTGCCGCCCGGCCGCCGGCCAGCGCCGGCGGGGACGGTCATTCCGGAACGCGTTCGAGAAGGTCCTGGATGATCGCCTGGCTGGTCAGGCCCTCGGCATCCGCATGGAAGTTGGTGATGACGCGGTGCCGCAGCACCGGCAGGGCCAGGGCGCGGACGTCCTCGCAGGCGACGTTGTAGCGGCCCTGCAGGAGGGCCCGCGCCTTGCCGGCCAGGATCAGGGCCTGGCTGGCGCGCGACCCGGCGCCCCACTTGACCTTGCCGCGGACCATCTCGGTCGCCTCGGGGCTGGTCGGCCGCGAGGCGCTGACCAGGCGCACGGCGTAGTCGATGACGTTGTCCGAGACCGGGACCTGCCGCACGAGCTGCTGGATCCGGCAGATCTCATCGCCGGAGAGGACCGCCTCGACCGACGGCTCCTCGGGGGCGGTGGTGCGGCGCACCATGCGGGCTTCGTCCTCGGGGCCGAGGTAGTCCATCACCACGCTGGTCAGGAAGCGGTCGAGCTGCGCCTCGGGCAGCGGATAGGTACCCTCGAGCTCGATCGGGTTCTGGGTGGCGAGGACAAAGAACGGCTCGTCGAGGTCGTAGGTCCGACCGCCGACCGTCACCTGGCGCTCGCCCATCGCCTCGAGCAGGGCCGCCTGGGTCTTCGGCGGGGTGCGGTTGATCTCGTCGGCCAGGACGATGTGCGCGAAGACCGGCCCGCGGATGAAGCGGAACTCGCGGCGGCCGGTGCCGGCGTCCTCTTCCATCACCTCGGTGCCGAAGATGTCCGCCGGCATCAGGTCGGGCGTGAACTGGATGCGCTTGAACTGCAGCGAGAAGAGCCGCGCGATGCTCTTCACCAGGAGGGTCTTGCCAAGGCCCGGCACGCCGACCAGGAGGCCATGACCACGCGCCAGGAGCGTCACAATGATCTGCTCGATCACCGCCTCCTGACCGACAATGACCTTGCCCAGCTCCGACAGCATGCGGCTGCCGGCACCGGCGATGCGCTCCACGGCTTCGCGACCCTGATCTTGCATGCGACTCTGCCTCGCTGAGGCGGGCGCAGGCCCGCTCGGAACTATGCTCGCGTCGGCGCGCCGCGCGGCCTTGGACAGAGCCGCCCCCAGGCTCTATGGTTCTGCACCGCGTCCGCCCGACGCACGGAGTCCGTACCATATTCGGCAGGCCCCCACAATGCGAGTTATCGAGCCGCACATTCACATGATCGCCAGGACCACCGCCGACTACGAGCGCATGGCCCTGATGCACACCGTCGCCTGCTGCGAACCGGCCTTCTGGGCCGGCTACGACCGCACCAGCCCGGAGGCCTTCTACGACTACTTCACCCACCTGACGACCTTCGAGCCGAAACGCGCAGCGCAGTACCTGATTCAGCACTACGCCTACATCTGCATGAACCCGAAGGAGGCCGACGACCTCGCCCTGGCCCGCGAGGTCATCGCCTTCATACCCGAGTTCCTCGAGCGCCCGAATGTCCTCGGCATCGGTGAGATCGGCCTGAATCGCTGCACCGCGAACGAGCTGGTCGTCTTCGAGGAGCAGGTCGAGCTGGCCGTGCAGCGCCGCCAGCTCCTCTGGCTGCATACGCCGCACCTCGGCGACAAACTCAAGGGCACCCGCCTCATGCTCGACGCCCTCAAGGCCCGCGGCGACGTCGACGCGGAACGCGTCTGCTTCGACCATGTCGAGGAGCACACCGTCGGCATGATCCGCGACGCCGGATTCTGGGCTTCGATGACCATCTACCCGGTGACCAAGAACTCGCCGGCACGCGTCGTCGATACCCTCGAGCACTACGGCATCGACCACCTCATGGTCGACGCCTCGGGCGACTGGGGGCCCTCCGACCCCGGCACCCTGCACCAGGCCATCTTCGAGATGCGCCGGCGCGGCCATGACGACGACACCGTCGAGACGGTCTTCTACGACAACCCGTGCTTCTTCCTCGGCCAAAGCCCGCGCTTCGCCCTCACGCCGCGCCGCCCGCGCGCCGCCGCCTGGGGCGACCGCGGCGCCGCGACGGCAGCCGCGACGGCGGTGACCGCCACGACGGCGACGCCATGAGCGCCGCGCCGACACGACTCCAGGCATGGTCCCAGCTCCTGCGCGTGCCGAACCTGGCGACGGTCCCCGGCGACCCGATGGTCGGTGCCGTCCTGGCTGCCGGCGGCCAGGCCCTGCTCTGGCGCCCGCTCCTGGGCAGTGCCGCCGCGGCGCTGTGCCTGTACATGGTCGGGCTGATCCTGAATGACCTGCACGACCTCGCCGACGACCGCGTGAACCGCCCGGAACGCCCCCTGCCCCGCCAGCTCATCAGCGTCCGCGCTGCCATCGCCGCGGCGCTGCTCCTGGCCGCCCTGGGCCTCCTGGCGGCGCTGAGCGCCGGCCCGCGGACGGCCCTGGCCGGCCTCGGGCTGCTCGGGCTGATCGGCCTGTACACCTTCGCGGCCAAGGCCGCCGCGCCGACGGCCTGCCTGGTGATGGGCCTCTGCCGCGGCGGCAGCGTCCTGCTCGGCGCCGCGGCCGCCGGCTGGAACCGCCCGGCACTCCTCGCGGCCGCGGCCTGGGCCGTCACCATCGGCAGTGTCACCTGGCTCTCCCGCGGCGAAGACCGCCGCCAGCGCCCGGGCTGGCCGGTGCTCCTGCCGCCGCTGGCCATGGCCGGCGGCCTCGCCGCGGCCTGGGCCGGGCTTCCCGAGGCCGGCGCCCTGGCGCGATCCGGCTTCGCCATCGGCGCCGCCGCGGCCTTCGGCCTGGCCCTGCGACAAAGCCTGCGCCTCTTCCATCGCGACGTCTCACCGGCCGCCGCCCGCGCCGCCGTCGGCGGCTTCATTGCGCTCCTAGTGCCCTGGCAGGCCGCCGTGGTGCTGCTCGGTGACCACCCGGGCACCCTCGCTGTGGCCCTCGGCCTGCTGGCCCTGTGGCCCCTGTCACGGCGCCTGGCCCGGCACTTCAGCGCCAGTTGAGAGGACACACCATGGCCAGACTGCTCGTCATCGAGGTCGCCGGACTGGGCTGGGGGCTGGCCGAACGGCACGGCCTGCCCGGCCTCGGCGGCGATCTCGCGCCGGCGCCGCTGCAGCCGTGCTTTCCCGCCGTCACCTGCACGGCCCAGGCATCCTTCCGCACCGGCCTGCCGCCGCGCGACCACGGCGTCGTCTGCAATGGCCGCATGGACCGCCGCGCCTGCCGGGTCGACTTCTGGAATCAGTCCGCCAGGCTGGTCGAGGGACCGCGCCTGTGGGACGCGGCGCGATCGGCCGGCCTGCGGGTCGGCATGATGTTCTGGCAGCAGAGCCTGGGCGAGGCCGCGGACCTGGTCCTCTCGCCGGCGCCGATTCACTGCCATGGCGGCGGCATGATCCAGGACTGCCATGGCCGGCCGGACGGACTCTACGGCCGCCTGAGCGCCGCGGTCGGCAGGCCCTTCCGGCTGCAGCACTACTGGGGACCACTGGCCTCGGCGCGCTCCTCGCGCTGGATCGCCGCGGCCACGGCGGCCGTCCTCGCGGACGACGCGCTCGCGCCGGAGCTGCTCCTGACCTACCTGCCGCATCTCGACTACGTCCTGCAGAAGCGCGGCCCCGATGACGCCGCCGCAGTGCGGCCGGCCCTGCAGGAGACCGCCGGGCTGATCGCGGCGCTGTCGGCCACGGCCCGTCAGCGCGGCTATGAGGTCCTGGTCTGGGGCGACTACGCGATCACCCCGGCCGAGCAGGTCGTCTTCCCGAACCGCCTCCTGCGGGAGGCCGGGCTGTTCAGCGTGCGGCCGGTCGGCCGGAGGACCTACCCCGACCTCTACCACAGCCGCGCCGTGGCCATGGTCGACCACCAGGTAGCCCATGTCTACGTGCGCGACCGCGCCGACCTCGAACGCGCGCGCGCCTGCCTGGCCGGCGCTCCCGGCGTGGCGGAGGCCGCTCCACCCGCACCGGCGCTGGCCCACCCCGACGCCGGCGACCTGGTACTGACCGCGTCACCCGGGGCCTGGTTCGCCTACCCGTGGTGGTCAGAACGCCGCGAGGCACCCGACTACGCCAGCCATGTCGATATCCACAACAAGATCGGCTTCGATCCCTGTGAGCTCTTCTGGGGCTGGCCGCCACCGAGCGTCGGCCAGGACCCGACACGGGTGCGCGGCACGCACGGCCGCGACGACCAGCCCAGCCTCAGCGCCGCCTCCACCGCGGCCCTGCGCGGCGCCGCGACCCTCGCCGAACTGGCCGGGCGGGTCAGGGCCTTCCTGCTAGACTGAGAACCGCCCCAGGAAGGCGCTGGGGCGTGGCACCCGAGTGGAGCCTCAAGGTGCGTTCGGACAGCCGTGCAGGGAAACGGCCCACGGCGGCGTCAGGCCCGTCTCGCATGGACGTTCGCTGTGGGGGTGCGGCTGGCGCCGTTGCGGCTCGTGGACGCGTTCGCGTCTGTGGACACTCGCGCTCCAGACGCGGTGCCCGGGCCAACGGCCCGTGGAGGGCGACAGGCCCCTGGAGCCGTACCCGGGGTTCGACACCGTTGCGGCTCGTGGACGCATTCGCGTCTGTGGACACTCGCGCTCCAGCACGGGCGGCGAGCGGTGTTTCGCCCTCGCCGCGCCGGGGGCCCTGGTGCAGAGCACAACCCCTTAAGGCGCGGGCGGCGCCGGGGGCGCGG
>JAGVUW010000655.1 GCA_019136035.1 Verrucomicrobiota bacterium
GAGCACCACCCCCGCCAGCTCTCCGGCGGCATGCAGCAGCGCGTGGCGGTGGCCCGCGCCCTGGCGGTGGAGCCGGACGTGCTCTTCCTGGACGAGCCCTTCAGCGCCTTGGACGCCCCGACCCGCGCCGCCATGCAGGGCGAACTCCTGCGGCTGCGCCAGCGTCTCCAGGCGACGATCCTGCTGGTGACGCACGACATCGACGAGGCCATCGTCCTGGCCGACCGCATCCTGGTCCTGTCCAGTCGCCCGGGGACGATCCGCGGCGAGTTCGTCCCGACCCTGACCCATCCGCGTCAACGCGACTCCGCCGAGTACGCCGCCCTGCGCGAGGACATCGCCGATGCCCTCGAGCCCGCGGCGGCCCGACCGGAGTGGAGTATCTGACCTGCAGGAGCTGCTGCCATGAGCGACCCAACACACACGCCCGACCACGATCACGAGCACAGCCATGGCCACACGCATCCGCACGGCCACGGCCATGGCGACGCGCATGGGCATCCACACGACCATGGCCAGGCGCCGCCACACGAGCACGGCCACGGCCATGACCACAGCCACGCGCCGGCGCATGGGCATGGGCACGGTCACGGCCACGCGCCGGGCGCGGGCCACAGCCACAGCGGCGATGGCCCCGACTATGCCGAGGCCGTGGCGGCCTACCGCCGCAGCTTCGCGTCGCGTGACGACGTCTTGCGCGAGACCCCCGACCCCGCGGTCAAGGCCATGCTCCAGCATTTCCGTGAGATCGGCTGCGAGACCTGCTTCGACCGCTTCGATGCCCAGAAGCCGCACTGCACCTTCGGGCTGGCGGGGGTCTGCTGCAAGAACTGCAACATGGGGCCCTGCAAGATCACGCGCAAGAGCCCGCGCGGCGTCTGCGGTGCCGGCGCCGATCTGATTGCCGCCCGCAACCTGCTGCGCTGGGTAGCGGCGGGCGTGGCGGCGCACGGGGCGCGCGGCCGCGAGGTCATGCTGGCGTTGAAGGCGGCGGGCGAGGGTCGTCTGGACCTCCCGATACTCGGCGAGGAGAAGGTCCGCAAGACGGCAGCGGCGCTCGGCATCGACGCCGCCGGCCGCTCGATCAGGGCGTTGGCCGGCCTGGTGGCCGATGCGCTGCTCGAGGACCTGTCGCGGACCGTCCCGGCGCCGCACCGGACGCTGCAGGCGCTGGCCACGCCGGAGCGTCTGCGGGTCTGGCGTGAGCTGGACATCCTCCCGATCGGCGCCAGCCACGAGGTCTTCGAAGCGCTGCATCGCACCACCACCGGCACGGATGGTGACTGGGAGAACGTCATGCGCCAGCTCCTGCGCTGCGGCCTGGCCTTCGCCTGGTCCAGCGTGGCCGGCTCGGCGATTGCCATGGACTGCCTCTACGGGCTGCCGCAGCGGGGCACGCTCAAGAGCAACCTCGGGGCGCTGAAGACGGGTACCGTCAACATCGCCGTGCACGGCCACTCGCCGGTCCTGGTCGGCGAGATTCTCCGCCTGGGGCGCAGCCCGGAGTTCGCCGAGCGCGCCCGGGCCGCCGGCGCGGCCGGCATCGAGTTCTACGGCATCTGCTGCTCCGGGCTGTCCGGCATGTACCGCACCCACGGCGTCATACCCCTCTCCAACGCGGTCGGGGCGGAGCTGGTGATGGGTACCGGCGCGCTCGACCTCTGGGTGGCCGATGTGCAGGATGTCTTCCCGTCGATCATGGAGGTGGCGCGCTGCTTCCGGACCGCCGTGGTGACCACCAGCGACTCGGCGCGCCTGCCGGGTGCGGAGCACTTCGGTCTCGACCACGACCATGGCAATCTCAACGCCATCGGCGACCTGGCTCGGCGCATCCTCCTGCGCGCCATCGAGAGCTACGCCGGGCGCCGCGATGTGCCGGTCTTCATACCGCCCGACGCCGCCGAGGCACAGATCGGCTTCTCGCTTGAGAATGTCAGCGCGCAGCTCGGCGGCCTGGGGCCCCTGGTCGAGGCCCTGCGCGACGGCCGCATCCTCGGTATCGTCAACCTGGTCGGGTGCAACAACCCCCGCCTGGTCTACGAGAAGGCGATCGTGACGGTCGCGGATCATCTGCTGCAGGAGGGCGTGCTGGTCTTCACCAACGGCTGCGCGTCGTTCCCGCTGCTCAAGCTCGGGTACTGCCACCCGTCCGCCGCCGCCAAGTGCGGCGAGGGCCTGGCGGCGTGGCTGGAGCCCTGGAAGCTCCCGCCGGTGTGGCATATGGGCGAGTGCCTGGATAACGCCCGCGCCTCGGGGTTCTTCCGCGGCATCGCGGATGCCGCGGGGCAGCCGTTCCGCGCCCTGCCACTGGCCTTTGTCAGCCCCGAGTGGTCGAACGAGAAGGGCCTCGGCGCCGCCCTGGGCTTCCGGCTCCTCGGGCTGAACTCCTACCACTGCGTGTACCCGCCGGTCCAGGGCGCGCCGGCGGTCAGCCGGTTCCTCTACGAGTCCACCGCCGCGACCCTGGGGTCGGTGATGGTGGTCGACCCGGACCCCGCCGCCCTGGCCCGGCGCATCGTCGCGGACCTGAAGGAGCGCCGCCGCGGCCTCGGCTGGGCCTGAGCGGGCGCGCCGTCGGAACCTTGCGCGGAAGACGCGCCGGCGTCATCTTCCCGGGACCAGGGACGCCAGGGACACCAGGGACACCAGATGCCGCAAGACAAGCGAAACCACGACAGGCCTCGATAGGTCACGACAGGCTACGATAGACCACGACACAGACACCAGGGACCCGGGCCAAGCGACGCCACCGTGCCGCAAGGCAGGCAAAAACACGACAGGTCTCGATAGGTCACGACAGGCCTCGATAGGCCTCGACACAAACACCAGGGATTCCAGAGACGCCCGGGGACAGCAGGGGCAACTTCGGCCACGGGCTGGAGTCTCTTCGGTTGCCGGGGGTCGCTTTGGCAGGAGGCACGACACGCATGACGGATCACAGGCTGACGGTTGAGCGTTCCACACGGCTGGCCCAGGCGGGGACGCGTCGCGACCCGTCGACGGGGGCGCTCTCGATGCCGATCTACCAGACCGCGTCGTTCGGGCACCCGGCCCTGGGTCAGAGCACCGGCTTCGACTACTCGAGGACCTCGAACCCGACGCGTCTGGCCCTCGAGGAGGCCCTGGCGGGGCTGGACGGCGGCTGTCGCGGCTTCGCCTTCGCCTCCGGCCTGGCGGCCCTCGACGCCGTCATACGGCTCTTCGCGCCGGGCGACCGGGTGGTCGTGACCGAGGATCTCTACGGCGGCACCTACCGCCTGTTCGAGCGGATCTACCGGCCGCTGGGGATCGAGGCGGTCTTCGTCGACACCGCCGACACCCGGGCGGTCGCGGCGGCCTGCGCCGACCCGGCCGTGCGCGGCCTGCTGGTCGAATCGCCGACCAATCCGATCCTGCGCGTGGCCGACCTGCGCGCCCTGGCCGCCATCGCCCGCGAGCGCGGCCTGCTCTTCATCGTCGACAACACCTTCCTCACCGCCTGGCTCCAGCGCCCGCTCGAGCAGGGCGCCGACCTGGTGCTCTACAGCGCCACCAAGTACCTGGCCGGCCACAACGACGTCGTCGCCGGGGCGGTGGTCGCGGCGACGCCGGCCCTGGCCGAGCGCGTCGGTTTCCTGCAGAATGCCGCCGGTGCGATCCTCGGCCCGCAGGACTCGTGGCTGGTGCTGCGGGGCCTGAAGACGCTGGCGCTGCGCCTGGACCGCCAGCAGTCCAACGCCCATCGCCTTGCCACCTGGCTGGCGGGCCATCCGCGGGTGCGTCGTGTGTACTACCCGGGCCTCGAGACGCATCCGGGCCGGGCCATCCTCGCCCGCGAGCACTCGGGCGCCGGCGGCATGGTCGCCTTCGAGATCGCCGATCCGGCACGCATCCCGGCCATCCTCGCCGGCGTGCGCGTCTTCATCTTCGCCGAGAGCCTCGGCGGCGTCGAGTCACTCATCACCTACCCGCTCCGGCAGACTCACGCCGACCTGCCCGCGGCGCTGTGCGAACGCGTCGGGATCAACGACCGCCTGCTCCGCCTGTCGGTCGGCATCGAGGACCCCGATGACCTGATCCGCGACCTGGAGGCCGTCCTATGAACCGCCGCACCCGCCTCATCCACACCGGCAAGGACCGCGACCCGCGCACCGGCGCCTCGTCCATGCCGATCTACCAGGTGTCGACCTACCACCAGGACGACCCGGAACACCTCGGCGCCTACGACTACGGCCGCAGCGACAACCCGACGCGCGAGGCCCTCGAGCACGCCATTGCCGGGCTCGAGGGCGGCGCGCGCGGGCTGGCCTTCGCCTCCGGCATGGCCGCCATCGCCTCGTCGCTGATGCTCTTCGAGCCGGGCGACCACCTCCTCGTCGGCCGCGATGTCTACGGCGGCACCTACCGCGTCCTGACGACCCTCTTCCGCACCTGGAAGCTCGAGGCGGAATTCGTCGACACCACCGACCCCGACGCGGTGCGCCGGGCCGTCCGGCCCACCACCCGCGGCCTCTTCGTCGAGACGCCCGCCAACCCGCTCCTGCAGATCACCGACCTCGCCGCCATGGCCGCCATCGCCCGTGAGCACGGCCTGCTGGCCATCGCCGACAACACCTTCATGACACCCTACCTGCAACGCCCGCTCGAGGTCGGCTTCGACCTCGTCGTGCACAGCGCCACCAAGTTCCTCAGCGGCCACAGCGACGTGATTGCCGGCCTGGCCGTCACGCGCGAGGCCGCCCTCGGCAAGCGCCTGCGCTTCATCCAGAATGCCTTCGGCGCCATCCTCGGCCCGCAGGACTCGTGGCTGGCCCTGCGCGGCCTGCGGACCCTGGCCGTGCGCCTGGAGGCCCAGCAGGCGAGCGCCGCGCGCCTCGCCGCCTGGCTGGCCGAGCGCCAGGAGGTCCGCCGCGTCTACTACCCGGGGTTGGCGGCGCATCCCGGCCACGAGGTCCACGCCCGCCAGGCCGACGGCGCCGGCGCGGTGGTCTCGTTCGAGCTTGCCGACGGCCCCAGCGCGGTGGCTTTCCTCAAGGCCGTGCGTCTGCCCCTGGTGGGCGTCAGCCTGGGCGGCATCGAGACGATCCTCTCCTACCCGCCGACCATGTCGCACGCCGCCGTACCGCGCCCCGAGCGCCTGGCCCGCGGCATCAGCGACGGCCTGGTGCGCCTGTCGGCCGGCCTGGAAGCGTCTCAGGACCTCATCGACGACCTGGAGCAGGCCCTGACCGCGGCGGCCGGGCGGTAGCCTGACCGCACGGCGACGCGGGCCGCCGGCCGGCGCCACCGGCGTAGTACGCCGGATAGGGCCAGGCGAAACATCGCTCGCCACCGGTCTGGAGCGCGAGTGTCCACAGACGCGAACGCGTCCGCGAGCCGCAACGGGCTCGAACGCCAGCCATCGCCCGGGCCGCCTTCCTGGAGCGCGAGTGTCCACAGACGCGAACGCGTCCACGAGCCGCAACGGCATCGACAGCACAACGACG
>JAGVUW010000179.1 GCA_019136035.1 Verrucomicrobiota bacterium
CGCGAAGCCAGCCATGGTCTGCTTGCAATGTCGTCTCGTGGATGCACCTTTTCAACCGCGCCGGCCGGACCCCATGTCGGACCGGCCGGCACGGGCGCGTCAGGTTCAGGGAAAAGACCATGATCACCATCAACGACAACTACCTCAAGCTCCAGGCCTCCTACCTGTTCTCCGATATCGCCCGACGCGTCAACACCTTCAAGGAACAGCATCCGGCCCTGGCCAGCCGGGTCATCCGTCTGGGCATCGGCGACGTGACGCTGCCCCTGCCGCCGGCCTGCATCGACGCCATGCACGAGGCCGTCGACGAGATGGCCAAGGGCTCGAGCTTCCGCGGCTACGGCCCCGAGCAGGGCTACGACTTCCTGCGCGAGGCGATTGCCACCCACGACTTCGAGGCCCGCGGCGCCGCCATCAGCCCGAACGAGATCTTCATCAGCGATGGCTCGAAGTGCGATACGGCCAATATCCAGGAGCTCTTCGCCCAGGATGCCCGCATCGCCATACCCGACCCGGTCTACCCAGTCTACATCGATACCAACGTCATGGCCGGCCGCACCGGCGTCGCCCACGGCGGGCGCTATGCCCATGTCACCTACCTCGACTGCACCCGCGCCAACGGCTACGTCCCGGCCCTGCCCGAACACCCCGTCGACCTGATCTACCTGTGCTTCCCGAACAACCCGACCGGCGCCACCATCACCCGCACGCAGCTCGAGGCCTGGGTCGAGTACGCCCGGCGCCACCGCGCCCTGATCCTCTACGATGCGGCCTATGTCGCTTTCCTGCGCGACTCGAAGCTCCCGCAGAGCATCTACGAGATCGACGGCGCCCGCCGCGTCGCCATCGAGTTCCGCAGCTTCTCCAAGACCGCCGGGTTCACCGGGACGCGCTGCGCCTACATCGTCGTCCCCACCGAGTGCATGGGCTACGACCGCGCCGGCAATGCCTACCCGCTCCACAGCCTCTGGAACCGCCGTCATACCACCAAGTTCAACGGCGTGTCCTACCCGGTGCAGCGCGCCGCGGCGGCGGTCTACAGCGAGGCCGGCCAGCGCCAGGTCCGCGAGCTCTCCGACTACTACCTGCGCAACGCCGCCCTCATCCGCGAGACGGTCAGCGCCCTGGGCTACCCCTGCGTCGGCGGCGAGAACTCGCCCTACATCTGGGTCGAGACCGGCACCGACTCGTGGGCCTTCTTCGACCTCATGCTCCAGAAGGCCCAGGTGGTCATCACCCCCGGCGCCGGCTTCGGCGCCTGCGGCCAGGGCTACATCCGCATCAGCGCCTTCAACGACGCCGACAAGGTCCGCGAGGCCATGACACGCCTGCAGGCCGCCCTGCCCAAGCGCTAGCCCGGCCCCGTCTTGGCGCGGGCTCGGCCCGTGAACCCAAGGGCTCGGAAGTCGAGGGGGCGAGGGTTCCTGAGTCCGGTGTTGGGCGTTGGACTTTGGGCGTTCAGCGTTAGGCGTTTGCCTTCCCGCGGGTCGCTGGGCGAGGCGGTCCCGGGGCCGCGGCGACGCGGCCTTCCGGCTCGGGACACGGACGGACACAGACCCACACGGACGGACACGGACGGGCCTTGCCCGCTCCGGCGTTCGGTGTTCGGTGTTCGGCGTTCGGTGTTCGGTGTTCGGCGTTCGGCGTCGGGCCTTTCCTGCGCTTGTTGGCGCACCCTATGGCGCGGCGCGGCGGGTGGTGATATGGTGGCTCCATTGCGGGCTTGGCCGCAGACGACGGAAGCACTGCTGGGTTGGCATTCGGTCCGATTTCGCGATGCGAAGGAGGGGCTGCCATGCGCGCCACGGTGAGACACGGTCGTTGGGGCTTCACGCTGATCGAGTTGCTGGTCGTCATCGCCATCATCGCCATCCTGGCGGCGATGCTCCTGCCGGCACTCTCCCAGGCCCGCGAGAAGGCCCGCCAGATCGCCTGCATCAACAACGCCAAGCAGATCGCCCTGGCCTACGCCCTCTATGCCGACTCGAATCAGGAATACTACCCCGGCTTCGTGAACACCGGACCCTCGGGCGGCACACAGATTGTGTGGTCCGACAACACCCTCATCGGCGGCTTCCTGGGCAGTACCGATGTCCTGCTCTGTCCGTCCTCTCAGTACCGCCTGGCGCCCAACCGCTACGGGACCTCAGTCAGTCCGGCATCGGGAGTCTACTACGGCATCCGCATCGGCACCATCGGCCGGCCCTCGGACAAGTACCTTCTCGGCGATGCAGGCGGGGACAACAGCAAGGGCGTCCTGGGCAGCCGCAACTGCATCGTCTATGGATCCTACCTCGAGAGCGCCGCAGACGGCTCCTGGAACAGTTGCCGAGGCCACGTGTGGGCCTGCCACAACGGCCTCTTCAACATGGCGTTCTCCGACGGCCACGCGGCCAGCCTGAGGGCGACCCCGGATACGTCCGGGGACACCACCGCCGGCCAGAATAAGTACTTTCACGCGGCCGCGCCGTAGACCCCGCGGCGGTCGCGCCGCGGGTCGTTCGTGGTCAGGGCGGCCGGACACCGCCCGGCAGACCGTGGCCGAGGCCACAGGCAGTGGGCGTCACCGTAAACCACAGCAGGGAAAGGGCGGGACCATGGCGGCAACGAGACAGTCAAGCCGGGGCTTCACGCTGATCGAGCTCCTGGTCGTCATCGCCATCATCGCCATCTTGGCGGCGATGCTCCTGCCGGCACTCTCCCAGGCCCGCGAGAAGGCCCGCCAGATCGCCTGCATCAACAACACCAAGCAGCTCGCCCTCTGCTACCTCATGTATGCCGATGACAACAGCGAGTACTTCCCCGGCTTCGTCAACCAGTACACCAACCCGGGCACGCGCACGGTCTGGACGGATCACATTGACCCGTACCTGAAGAGCCCCGAGAGCCGGTACTGCACGTCGTCACACTACGCCCTGGCGCCAAACCGCTACACGACGACCTACTACGCCGGCAGCAACATGTACTTCGGCCTGCCCGTCGGGCCGATCCGACGCCCCAGCGACAAGTACCTCATCGGCGATGCCGGCGGCACCGGCACCGACTACGTCACCCTGGGCAATCGCGCCTGCATCGGCTACTACCTCTACGTCGCCGGCGGCGACTCGAATCACACCTGCCGCGGCCACACCTGGGCGGCCCATAACGGCCAGTGCAACATGGCCTTCTGCGATGGCCACGCCGGCAGCTTCCGGGTCACCCCGGACAGCGCCGGTGAAACCGTGGCAGGACGTGATAAGTTCTTCAATGGCACGGCGCCCTGAGCCGCCTCGGGGCGGTCCTTGCCGTGCCGGTCCCCAGAGTCAACGATGCTCTCGCCGCGTCCGCTGAGGCGGCCAGGGCCGGGAGAGGGTTTGTGCCATGGCGAGGAAGCTCCGCGTCGGCGCGGTCGGTATCGGCAACATCTTCAGGAGCTGCCACGCACCGACGTGGCTGAAACACCCCGAGGTCGAACTGGCGGCGGTCTGCGACATCATCCCCGAGCGCGCCCAGGCCTTCGCCGCCGAGCACGGCATTGCCAAGGCCGCAGCCGACTACCGTGACCTGCTGGCCCTGGACCTCGACGCCATCGACATCTGCACCCCGAATCTCTATCACTCCGAGATCGCGGCCGCCGCACTCGCGGCGGGCCGGCATGTCATCACCGAGAAGCCGGATGCCATCAACCCCGCCGAGGCGCGGCGCATGGCCGCCGCCGCCGAGGCCTCCGGCAGGGTCCTCATGGCCATGCGCAACAACCGCTTTACGCCGCACTTCCAGTTCCTGCGCCGGGCCGTGACCGAGGGCCAGATGGGCGATATCTACGCCGGCCGAGTCGGCTGGATACGGCGCCGCGGCATACCCGGTCGCGGGGGGTGGTTCACCACCAAGGGCCTCTCCGGCGGCGGGCCCCTCATCGACCTCGGCGTGCACTTCCTCGACCTGGCCCTATGGCTCATGGGCAACCCCACGCCACGGACCCTCTCGGCCTCGACCTACACCGCCTTCGCCACCTCGTCGACACCCGCCGACTCGGCCCACGCCGCCTTCGGTGAGGCCAAGGCCGCCGGCGTCTTCGACGTCGAAGACCTCGCCATCGGCTTCGCCCGCTTCTCCAACGGCGCCGCCCTCCAGCTCGAGTTCTCCTGGGCCAGCAACATCGACGAGGAGGCCGTCTTCCTGGAACTGCGCGGCACGCGCGCCGGCTTCATCTTCCGCAACTGGAAGCTGACGCTCTTCGGCGAGACCGCCGGTGCCCTCGTCGATATCGCCCCGAAACTGCCGAAGCTGCCGTACGAGCAGCACGGCGCCTTCCTGCGCCACTTCGTCGACGTCGTCCAGGGCCGCGCCGAGCCCACCATCCGCCCGGAACACGGCGTCGCCATGATCGACCTGCTCACCGGGCTCTACGCCTCAGCCGAACAGGGCCACGAGGTCAGCCTCTGAAGGATCGTCCGACACTGGCCGGCAACGGCCGGTGACCGACGATCCTGTAGGCGGAAGGTCTACGGCGGTGCCGTAAGCCTTCCGTGGGTGTTCACGGTGGATGAAACGTCCGCCGGAGGCGCCGGAGCGGCGCTCGGCAAGCAGGTCCACGGCGCCGCCGGTGGACCCTCCCGGGCGCCGTAGCCGGCGCCCGGGAAACGACTGGCGCGGGCGCCGGATGGGAAAGAAGAAGGCGGCGCCGCCCATCGCGGGCAACGCCGCCCTGACCCGAAGGGGCGGCCCCCGGCGCCACCGGCCGCAGACGGCCGGGGAGCGGCCGCCGGGACCGCCCCCGTCAGTTCACATCGGCTCAGTCGGCCTTGTCAGCCTTGTCGGCCTTTTCGGCCGGCGCCGGCTTGCCGGGACGCTCAGGCTTGCCGGCACGGCCAGGCCGATCGCCCTGACGAGCGGGCCCGGCGGCTTCGCGGAAGGCGTTGAACTCTTCGGCCGTGAGGGCGCCATCGCCGTCCTTGTCGGCCCGCTCCAGGACCTTCTTGAAGGCCTCCTCGCCGCGCGGGAACTCCTCGGCGACGACCTTGCCATCGGCGTTCTTGTCCCAGGCCGCGAAGCCGCCGCCGGCACCAGCACCGCCGGCGCGCTTCGCGAGGGCGTCACGAAGGGCGGTTCCGAAGACGGCCTGGAAGTCGGCCTGGTTGAACTCGTCCTGGCTGATGGCGCCGTCGGCATTGGCATCCATGGCCCGGAAGCAGGCCGCCTTGTCCATGGTACCCCAGGCTTCCTTCATGCGCTCCTGCATCGCCGCAGCACCGGCACCCGGCCCGGCACCCGGCCGCCCGCCACGGGCGCCAGCACCGCCCGGCGCCGCCTCCTGAGCCACGACCCACGGCGCCACCGCCAGCGCGACCACCGCCCATGCCTTCATGCCCTTCGTCATCGACAGACTCCTTCTGCATCGACTCCAGCCAACCCGCAGCGTCGCCCACCGCGGCCCGGCTCCCGCCGGCGTGGCAGCGACGCCACCGGCAAACGCGCCCGGCGCCCGCGTATTGTGGTGCTGGCAGCGGCGGCGCCGCGCGCCGCGTCTGCTGAAGGGCAAGTGCCTGCAGACGCGAACGCGTCCACGAGCCGCACCCGCGCCGGCCCGAGGGCCTCAGCACTCTTCCAGGCCGTAGACGTGCAGCTTGCGGTGCAGGGTCCGCCGGCTGATGCCGAGGACCTTGGCCGCGGCGCTGCGGTTGCCGCGGGTCTCGCGCAGGGCGCGGATGATCAG
>JAGVUW010000768.1 GCA_019136035.1 Verrucomicrobiota bacterium
TCGACGAAGATCGGCTGGCAGGTCTCGGCGCGCAGCCAGGCCACATGCTCGTCGTCGAACACCGGCCCGACGAAGGTCTTCATCATGAGGTTGAACTCGCGCGGCTCGGTGAGGCGCTTGCTGCCGCAGGCCGGGCACTCGCCGGGGGTGGCGAGCTGGTCCTCGCGGAAGCGCTTCTTGCAGTCCATGCAGTCGACCATGAGGTCGGAGAATTTGTCGAGATGGCCGGAGGCCTTCCAGACGCGCGGGTGGCAGATGATGGTCGAGTCGAGGCCTTCGACGTTGTCGCGCTGCTCGACCATGTAACGCCACCAGGCCTGCTCGACGGCGCGGCGCATGGCCACCCCGAGCGGGCCGTAGTCCCAGAAGCCGTTGATGCCGCCGTAGATCTCGGAACTCTGGAAGATGAAACCGCGCCGTTTGCAGAGGGCGACGAGCTTGGTCAGGGTGTCGTTCTCGATAGCTGCGTTCATGGGCCGTCCTTGCGCCGGGTTGAGGGCTGTCCGCGGGGCCGATCCGGTGGCCCCACCGTGAAGAGATGTACCATAGCACGCCGGCACGCTCTCTCCAGCCCTGGGAAGCGGTGTCGGCAGACGCCGCCGGTGGCCACCGGCGGTTCGCGCGACCTACTTGCCGCGCCGTGGCGGGTGCCGCTGGCATTCCTCGTGCCACGCCGCCAGGTCGCCGGCGAGGCCGGCGCCGTCAGGGCCGAGCTGCGCGGCGAAGACAATGCGGGCGTCGCGCAGGGAGACGGCGCCGGCCTTGGCGCGCTCGGTCAGGCGCAGGGCGAGCCGCGTACGCGGGTCGTCGCCGTGGAGCGCCGCGACCTGCGTCAGGACGCGCTCGCTCCAGGCGTAGGCCTCGTGCCACTGCCCCTGGAGGGCCTGGCACAGGGCGAGAAAGTACGCCGCCCGCAGGCGCATCTCCGGGTCGGGCGAGTCCTCGGCGATGGCGGCGAAGGCGCCGATCGCCCGGGTGTAGTCTCGCGTCGGGCTGTCGGAGTGTCTGGCCTGGACGTAGGCGTTGTAGGCTTCCACGTAGGCCGGCGTAACCCCCGGCATGTCGGCGAAGGTCGCCAGTGTTGCAGTGGTGCCGGGCGTGGCCGGCGTCTCGGCGCCCAGGGCGCTCTCGGCCATCCAGGCCACGAGCACGCCGATGCCGGCATAGGCGAGGGCCAGTCCGGCCAGTGAGAGGCCCACCGCGGCGATCGTGCGCGAGGGATGCCGGCGCGCTTTCAGGATCTTCATCAGGGCCATGGGCGGTGACTCCCGGGGCAGGGGGCCCTCATCGCATCCGCAGGATCCCGAACCGCGCCGGCTGGTCGGCGGTCGATTCGGGTATCGGCGACCAGGTGCTGTACTCGGCATTCGGCTTCTCGTAGCGCGAGACGTTGCCACGCCAGGCGCCGGCCTGGGCGCCCTGCAGCGCCGCCAGGGGTATGCGCAGTTCGCCCGACCACGACGTCGCACTGCGCTGGACAGCGCCATCCCAGTCGGCATTCCAGGCGAGCTCGTCACCGCCCTTCTCGAGATCGGCCTTGGTGCCGATCGAGTTGATCAGGAAGACGTAGTACGGGTACGTCGCCTGCGTCCCATCGACACCCGGGGCCAGGCGCAGCTCGACGACGTCGTCATTCCAGACCTGCGAGTCGCGCCCTGTCATCTGCGCCAGGACCCGATCCATGGCGGACTCGTGGCACATGAAACCGACGACCAGCGCCTCGGCGGTGCGGAACATGCGGACCTCTGTTGCCTGCGTCGGGGCGGCGCCGGTGCGCAGCAGTGAGAAGGCGCTGAAGACCGCCGCCTGGGCCCAGGCGGCCTCGTCGAGTCGGCCATCGATGACTGCCGGGCCCTCGAGGGACGGGATGTCGATCGAGCGGAGGTCTTTCGGGTTGACGGTGCCGGGTCCGGCCGTCCGCTCGGGCTTGGCGAAGCCATTCCAGGCGAGCCGCGGGTCCCGCGGGACGGCGCGCACCCACTGCTTGAGGAGGCCGGCCTTCTTGAGCATCTCGGTGGTGGCGGCGTCGCCCGAGCCATACAGCGCGGCATGGATCGGGGTGAAGCGGCTGTCATAGCGGTCCAGGAAGCGGAGGAGGTCCCAGGCGACCTGCTGGGTGTCGAATGGGTCCGTGCCCCGGATGTCGAGGACGCTTCCGGTCACCGTGACGCCGCGCCGCTGGCCCTCGGCCGCTGTGCCGACCCGGATGGCGGGGGCCCCGGCGGCCGGACCGCGTGGCGGGGCCTTCCCCAGGCGCACCTCGATGAAGTCCTGGATCATCTGCGCCGCCGCGGCTTCGCGCTCGGAGGCGCCATCGGCGAGCGCCACCGTGGCATCGCCAAATGGAAACGCCGCGAGGGCCTCGAATGGCGCATGGAACAGCGCCGAGGCCGTCTCGACGACGATGCGGTGGGTGCCGGCGTTCAGGCGGGTCGTCGCGCCGGCGTGGACCGCTTCGTCGTCGCAGGTCACGCCGGCCAGGACGAAATCCGGGTCCGGCGCGACGGCGACCTGGACCTCGACGGCCGCGGGGAGGTCGAGGGCGACCTGGTAGACACGGCGCAGGGGGCCGATCTCGCTGGTGCAGCGCGCCGTGCCGCGCAGCGGCGTGGCGCTGCGCAGGGCCAGCGGGAAGGTGATGATGCGGTTCTCCATCGGCCGGACGCTGAGCGCGAACGCGGTCGAGGCGCCGTCGAGGCGGCATGCGAGCTCGCCGCCGCGGCCCTCGGCCGGCAGGACGCCGCCATCGAGGCCGAGGTAGCCGCAGGCCAGGCGTTCCTCACTCTGGATCACGCCCATACCGCGGTTCGAGAATACCACCGCGGCGCCGAGCCCGGCGCCGTAGCGGACCCTCTCCAGGCCGCGGTCGCCCAGGCACGCCGGCGCGGGCTCGAAGCCGCGCCGCATGACCTCCAGGAGCACCGGCAGCTCAGTGCTGATGACCTCGTGGACCTCGCTCATGTGGCGGCTCGGGGTGAGCCCGGCCTGGTAGAGGTAGATGAGGTAGTCGCGGACGAAGTCGTCGTAGACGGCCCGGCAGTCCTCCGGCGTCAGGGTCTCCCAGGGCACCCGGTCACCCAGGAGGATGCCGCCGGCATAGCCATGCTGAAAGACGGGCTTATGCCCCGCGAACAGCCGGCAGTGGATATAGCGGTCGCGGTCCTCCGGCTGCAGGGCCACGGTCATGCGTGACTCCGAGATGTAGGCATCGGGCGCAAAGAACGAGATCGGGTCGGCACCGGCGATGCCATTGGCGATCAGGCCGACGGTGCGCGCGCCCTTCTTCAGGGTGTGGATGAAGTCGGCACCGCGGCGCAGACCGAGGGTCCGCGAGATGAAGGGGCCCTCCTCGTCATAGCTCCAGCCCGGCAGGTGGGTGTCGAGCTTGCCGCGGTACGGTGTATCGCGCGGCGATTCGCCGTAGAGGTCGTGGGCGAAGGCGTAGAGGTCGAGCTCCTGCACGACCTCCGGCAGGTCGCGCCGCAGGATCTGCTCGTACGGCGTGGCCCACGGGTAGAGGTAGTAGACGGTGTCGTACGGCAGCACCCAGTTCTTCTCGATCAGGCCGCCCGTGCGGGTGCGCGGGAAGGCGTAGCCGGCCATGCCGAGGCGTTCGGCGAGGGCGGTATCGACGTGGTTCACGATATAGAAGGCCAGCGAGACATTCGCGCGAAGGTCGGCGTTGCGGAAGATGTCGGCGCGGGTCTGGTGGAAGCGCGTCCAGTCCGAGCGGTCCCAGGTGCCCCTGTCCACGTCCTGCTGCAGCTTTTTCTGCTCGCCCTCGGTGAGGTCCATCTCCCAGTACTCGCGGCGCCCAACGTAGTCGCCGGTGCGCCGGAACGGCGCGTAGCCCCACTCGTAGCCGCCGTAGAACTGCGACGCCAGCACCCCCTTGCGGGCATCGCGGACGCCGCCGCCGTAGTGGCACATCTGGAGCGTGTCCGTGCGGCGGCCGTCGACCAGGCGCGGGTCGACCCCGGGCGTCGGCGCGAAGCTCTCCGGGAAGCGCCGGTAGTAGGCATGGGCGGCGTCCCGGGAGCCGAATGTGGGCGTGACGAGGAAGAGCAGGAAGGCCATGCGGCAGGGCTCGCCCGGCGACACCACCAGGCGGGTGCCGTAGAACAGCACCCCCTCGCGGTCGATGCCATTCTCCAGGAAGGACACCTCGACCGTCGGCGGCACGCCGACCGCGAGGCCGTGCGGGCCGTCGCTGAGCAGGCTGACGGGGAAGGTGTTAAAGAGCCCCTCGCGGGCGAAGGGCGCCGCGGCGACGGCGTGCTCCGTACGGCCGTCCCAGTAGCGCGCCGCGGCGCCCGCCGCCACCGGCAGCCGCAACGTCGGCTCGATCCACAGCGCCTCGCCCGCCGGCGCCGTCATCGTGAGTTCCCACAGGATGGCGCCGTCCCGGACGGCGATGCGCTGCTCGACCGCCAGACGGGGCTGGTCGAAGCCTTGGGTGATCACCAGCGCGGCGCCGTCCTGGCGGGCCGACTCCCGCGCGGGAACCATCACCTCGGCCGTCTTGCCGTCGCGGAAGCGTATACCGCCGGGGGCCGCCAGGAAGGCATGGCCGCTCTGCGGCGCGGTCACCTGCTGCAGGGCCAGGGGCGCCTCGACGAACTCCCATCGTGCGGATGGCGTCGGGAAGATCCGGTCGTCGGTCTCGAGCACAGCCGCGCTCAGCCGGGCCGCGAAGCCGAGGATGAGCAGGCCCGCGCGGGCGATGCGGCGACGGGTGGTGGCAAACGACAGGGCTGAGGATCTCACGGGGCCTGCTCCTTGGGCTTGGGCTGCCATGGCGCCCGGCCGCGGTAGTCGGCCGCGGCCTCGACCAGGGCACTCTCGGCCAGCCAGTCGATGTGGCCGTCGGCGAAGGCGGCGTTGGTGCCGCCGGAGTGGCGATAGCGGAGGTTCTGCAGGCCCCAGGTCGGCCCGATCACGTAGAAGCCGCGGCTCTCCGCGAAGACGAGCGTGTCGGCGGGCGCAGGCATGTCCTGCAGGCGCTCCCAGCCCCCGGCGCCAGTCTGGACGGCCACGTGGTTCATGCCGAAGTGCGGCGTGTGCGACCCGACGCCGGCCGTGAAGGCCGGACAGGACAGCACCCCGCCGGTCGTGAGGCCCACGGCGGCGCTCTTCGGGGAGACCTGCGCGAGCGCCGGGTCGTCGAGGTACCCCTTCATCAGCGTCGGCCACGCCGCGACGTCCTCCCAGCTCTTCCCGGTGTCACGCAGCCTGACGCTGAGCGGCACGAGAACCCCGTCGTGATCGGCGGCGTACTGCCGCCACCCGGCGGCAACATGCCGCAGATGGGCCGCGCAGGTGCTCTGCTTCGACTGATCCCGGGCCAGACTGACCGACAGCCCGAACATGCTGGAGAAGACCGCCAGGACAATCAGCACCACGATGAGCTCGACCATCACAAAACCGCGCC
>JAGVUW010000461.1 GCA_019136035.1 Verrucomicrobiota bacterium
CGCCTGCACAGTCCGAGCACGACGGCCGACACGCCGCGGCCGGGTGCCGCGGCCGCCCTGACCTGGATACAGGCGCTCACCACCTCGGCCATGGGCTGTCATGCCCTCGAGGGCTTCCTCAGGGACGCGCAGATCCGCTCGCCCCTGCGACTCCTCCGCGACGCCGCCGCCACCGGGCACCCCGTCCTCAGGCTGGTGCCCCCGACGCCCGCCGACAGCCTCCCGGCCGAGGCCCTCGACGCCCTCGGGCTGACCCTCGCGGGCGCCACCCACGAGGCCATCCTCGAAAACCTCCGGCGCGGCTGCCAGGTCGTCGTCTGCCGCGACCCGATCGGCGGCCCGACCGCCGGCCGCGACGCCATTGTCATCACCGACCCGCTCGGCGACACCACCGCGCTGGCACTCCTGGCGCCGGAGCAGTCGCAGGACCTCATCGCCGGCAGCGAGGCCTTCCTCAAGAGCCCGCCCGCCACCCTCACGGCTCTCGTGGCCGGCACTCCGCCGGCCCTCGACCCGGCCCTCGTGCCGATCGCCCTGGACTGCCTCGACGCCCTGCCGGACACTACCCTCGCCACCGGCCTGGCCTGCGTCCCCATCGTGGCCCACCTCGGCGCGATCCTCGGCGCCGAGACCGGCGCGCTACAGCCCTCGGCGCTGCTCACGGCCACCGCGGCCATCGCACTCATCGGCCGCCTCGATGCGGTCGCGGAGCAGCCATGGATCATCGTCGAGGACCGCGGCACGGCCATCTTCTCACCCGAGCCCGGACCGGGCCACCCGGCCGTCTTCGCCCTGCGCTGCCGCCTCTGCCGCGCTGAGGCCTGGGAGGCAACCGTCAGCAACGCCGCCGGCGAGATCCTGCGGACCTTCACCGAAACCGCCGGACCGGGCATTTGCGAGGTGGTCTGGGATGGCCGTACCGACACCGGCGCCCTGGCACCCGACGGCCTCTACACCCTGCGACTGATGGCCACCCACTGGAACGCGGCCGGTGCGGCCCAGACTCAGACCGCCGAGGCCACCACCCGCCTCGACGCGACGCCACCCAGCGCCCGCCTCGAGGTCACCTGCGCCGACCCGTCGGCAGTGCGCTGCCGCGGCCAGGCCCTCGACGATAACCTCCAGGGATGGTGCATCGTCGCCACCCACGCCGCCACCGGCACCCAGACCGTCATCGTCGAGGGCGTCCTCCCGGTCGCCCCCGGACAGCCCTTCGCGGACGTCGCGACCGACGGCCTGCCGCCCGGGACCTACACCTTCGCGGTGACCGTCACCGACGCCGCCGGCAACGCTGCCACCGCCGACGCTGCCGGCGCCCACGCCATCCGCCCCGCACCCGCCGACGCCACTCCGCCGCTGATCAGCATCGTCAGCCGCGCCACCGACGAGGGCGCCGGCGTCCTGCTCGGCCTCGTGCCGATCGAGGTCATCGCCTACGACGACAGCGGCATCGACGCCGTCGTCATCCGCGTCGACGGCATCCCCATACCGAGCGACGACGCCGACGACGCGACATGCCAAGCGGTCCTGCTCGACTGCACGGCACTGCCCGCCGGCGTCCACACTCTCGAGGTCAGCGCCACCGACAGCGCCGGCCAGACCGCCTGTGCCGGCCCCTGGCTTTTCCTCTCCAGCCCGGCAGCGCCCGACTCGGCCGCGCCCGAGATCGCCATCGACGTCATCGACGCCGGGCCCGACGGCCGTGAGCCGCGGCGGCTGGTCCTGCGCGCGACGGACAACGAGGCCCTGGCCGTGATCGAGGTGCGCCGGGATGGCGAGGTCATCCAGTCGGCAGCCTGCCAAGGCAGCCGGGACGGCGCCCTCACCGTCGACCTGCCCCCCGGCGCCGTGCAGGGCCATGACATCGAGGTCCGCGCCATCGACAGCGCCGGCAACAGCGCCAGCCGCGTCCTCGCGCGCCGCGATGACGACCGCACACCGCCGCAGGTGGCCCTCTCGATGGCATGGCCGCCGGATGACCTCGGAGCGGTCCACGGCGCGGTCACGGTCCAGGTCCAGGCCAGCGACACCAACGGCATCCGCCACATCCTCCTCGATCTCGACGGCCGCACCATCGCCGCCAGCGGCGCCCCCGCCCATGGCCGGCTCGTCTGCCGGCTCGAGACCGGGCCTCTCGATGATGGCACCCACACCCTCGGCGCCCGCGCCGTGGACTGCGCCGGCAACCTCGCCGAGGCAGCGCCGGTGACCTTCACCACTGCCAACCCGATCGCGGCCTTCACCCTCACCCCGGGCGTCGTCACCGCCGACGGCCCCGCCACCCTCGCGATCCACGCCGAGTTCAAGAGCGACCGCGACTGGCGCCTGACCTTCGAAGGCCCCAGCGCCATCCCTGAGCACACCGGCCACGGCCGGACCGCCGACGTTGCCCTTCCGGTCGCGGCTCTGAGCGACGGCCTCTACACTGCCACCCTCGCCGCCGATGGCTGTGCCGAGACGCCCGAACGCCAGTGCCGCGTCAACCGCATCAGCGGCGGCCCGACCGCGCGGCTGGTCCTCGCCGGCACCCCGACGGCTCCCGAGCACGGCGACCCGCCGCCCGTCGTCGTGCGTGACGGCATCATCACCGTCCACGGCATCGTCGATGACCCCGACGAGACCGACGCCATCGCCTGGCGACTCGACCTGTACCGACCCGACGGCACCCTCGTGCGCACCCTCACACCCGACGCCGACAACACCGGCTGGAATCCCTCGCGACGACCCACCGCCGCGGAACCCCCGCCGCTCGGCAGCCTCGACCTGACCCTGGAGCCCAACGGCGTCTACGACCTCGTCCTGACCGTCCGCAGCGGCGCCGACACCGCCAGCAGCACCACCCGTATCGCCCTCGACTCCGGCCTCAAGGTCGGCCTCGTCGCCTTCTCCCAGCGTGACCTCGCCATCCCCCTGCCGGGCCTGCCGATCACCCTGACGCGCACCTACAACAGCCTCCAGGCACGCTCCGGCGCGCCGTCGGCAGACTTCGGGCCGGGGTGGTCCTTCGCGATCGCCGACATGCTCATCGAGACCGACGAGGTCACCCGCACCGACACCAACGCCGAGGGCGAGGCCTTCACCGCCCGCAGCGGCGGCGGCCGCAATGTCACCCTCGACCTCCCCGACGGCCGCCGCGGCACCTTCACCTTCCGCCTCGAACCCGGCGGGGCCTACGAGTTCTGCCACCACGCCCGCTGGGATCCGCCTCCCGGCGTCGCGGCGACCCTCGTGCCGACCTGCTCCGACAAGCTGGTCGTCCTCCCCGGCGCCATGGCACCCTACTGGGAGGCCGGCGACCCGCGCTGCCCGGAGGACGCCTTCGAGTTCCCCGGCTTCACCCTCACCCTCGCCGACGGCACCGCCTACGACCTCGCCCGGCCCGGCTGGTCCCTCCAAGAGAAACTCGACCCGGCCACCGGCGAGAACTACCCGGTGCCGGCCCACGGCGGACGGCTCTGCCTGAACCGCATTCGCACCCCGTCCGGCCAGACGATCGTCTTCCATCGCGAGGGTACGGTCCTGGTCGGCATCAGCCAGGAGGGTCAGGACAGCCGCGCCCTGGCCCTGGCGCGCGATCCGTCCACCGGCCTCGTCAGCGCGGCTTTCGCCTTCGACCAGGGCGACAGCACCGGCGCGGTGCCCCAGCCCGCCGCGGGCGCCCTCCCGCAGGTCCGCTACACCTACGCCAACGGCCTCGACGGCCGCCCGCATCTCAAGACCGTCGAGCGCCTCCGCGATCGCGCCAGCCGTGCCTATGACACCATCACCTTCGACTACTACGGCGAGGACGACCCAACCCAGACCGACCCGGCCATGGCGCACCTCATCACCGCCATCCGCGAACCCGGCGGCACGCCCGCCGCACGCCTCCTCTACGACAGCGATGGCCGCCTCATCGGCAGCATCGACGCCGAAGGCCATACCCAGACCATCGACCGCGACCTCGCCCAACGCACCGAGACCCACGTCGACCGCCTCGGCAACCCGACCGTGCACGGCTACGACACCCGCGGTAATGTCGTCCTGACCATCGACCCGCTCGGCCACGCCTGGCGCTGGACCTACGACGACTTCGGCCACCCCCTCACCGCCACCGACCCGCTCGGCAACACCACGCGCTACGAGGTCGACGCCAACGGCCGCCGCACCGCCATCACCGACCCGCTCGGCAACACCACACGCTGGGCGTTCGACCAGGCCGGACGCGTCACCGCCATCGCCAACCCGCTCGGCCAGACGACACGCTGGGAACGCGATGCGGCCGGACGGTCCCGCCGCGTCGTCGATGCCCTCGGTCGGACCTCGACCCTCGCCTGGGACAGCGCCGGACGCTGGACCAGCACCACCGCACCCGACGGCACCCGACATCTCAATGACCTCACGGCCTTCCCCGAACAGGCGCGCTTCACCGTCGAATCTGCCGACGGAGAGGCCCTCCTCGAATGGCACGAACACTACGACCCGGCCGGACGACTCCTCAGCCGACGCACCTGGAGCCGCACCCCGGAAGGCATCCCCGTCGAGGCGCGGACCGACTGCCGCTACGACGCCGACGGGAATCCCCTCCGCCTCGAGCAGAACGACGGCCAGGCCATGACCTGGGAGTACGACCAGGCCGGGCGCTGCATCGCGACCACCGCAGCCACCGGCCTGACCGCCCGACGCGACCTCGACGCCTGCGGCAGGGTCCGCCTCGTCGTCTTCCCCGATGGCCAGGAAGCCGAGTACCGCTACGACGCCAACGGCCGCCTCATCGAGGAGACCGCCGGCGGCCAGACGACGCGGTATACCTACGACGCGGCCGGACAGCTCATCTGCCTCACCCGCGACCTCGATACGCCCATGCAGTCCGCTACCTGGTTCCTCTATGACCCCTGCGGGCGCGTCGTCGAGCAGCGCTGCGACGAGCGCTGGCAGCGCTGGGAGTACGACGCCTGCGGCCGGGTCGTCCAGCAGTCCGACTGGAGCGGCGCCGCTGTCGAGATCGAGTACGACGCCGCCGGCAGGCCCTGCGCCTGGCGCTCGAATCAGGGCGAGGAGGTGACCGTCACTCTCGACGGCATCGGCCGACGCACGGCCCTCCGCAGCAGCGGCGGCGACGGCTGGCGCCTGGAGTACGATCTGGCCGGCCGGCCGATTCGCGAGACCAGTCTCGACGGCCGCGTCCTCGAACGCGAGTTCGACAGCCTCGGCCAGCTCACCCGCGTCCGCCTGCACGGCCTCGACGACCCGGGCGGCGGGCCCGAGGTCGTCCTCGAGCACGACCCGCACGGCCGCCGCCTCAGCCGTACCGACGCCCGCGGCCGCACGACGCAGCTCACCTACGACGACGCCGGACGACTCGCCGCGGAGACCGGCCCCGACGGCCGCCAGCGCCGCTATGCCTGCGAGGGCAGCCGGCTGGTCCAGGTCGTCGACCCCGACGGGCTACGACGACGGCGGCCGACTCTGCCGCATCGACGATGACCGCGGCATCACCCTCATCGACTACGACGAGGCCGGCCGCGAGGTCGGCCGCCACGACCCGGTCACCGGCAGCATCGGCTATGCCTACGACGCGGCCGGGCGCTGCGTCGAGGTCGCCAGCGCCGCCCAGACGGTCGCCTGCGACTACGACCCGTTCGGGCGGCTGATGGCCGTGCGCTGCGGCCGCGACCTCGCCACGGTCGCCTACGACGACGTCGGAAGGGTCGACTCGGTCACCCTCCCCAACGGCCTGACCCGGCTCTACGACTACGACGAGGCCGGCCGCATCAACCGCCTCACCTACGCGGCAACCGCCGGCGGCGAGGAGATCGCCAGTTTCGCCGTCGACTACGACGCGACCGGGCGGTGCCGCCGTGCCACCTCCTCGGACGGCCTCGTCGGCGAGTTCTCCTACGACGGCATTGGCATGCTCGCCCGCGAGACCTGGCACGACGCGCACGGCCTCATCCAGGACGACCGCTACAGCTACGACGCCGGCGGCAACCGCGTCCGCCTCGAACGGCTCGACGAGACCCTCGTCTACCACCTCGACAGCACCAGCGACCGGCTCCTCACCGTCACCTCGAGCCGCTCCGGCGAAACGCTTTTCGAATACGACGACGCCGGCGCTCTCATCGCCATACGCCACCCGGATGGCAGCCGCGAGGCCCTGACCTACGACCTGGAACGCCGCCTCCAGTCATGGAGACGCTCCGGTGGAACCGCGCCCGCTCTGGCCCTGGAGTGGGACTCCGACGCCTGGGGCAACCGCGTCGCCGAGCGCGCCACGCCCGCCCAGGGCGCCGCCCGCGAGAGGCTCTTCCGGCTGGATACCGCCAGCGCGGCCGTGCCGCAGCGCTTCGACGAATGCAGCCCCGACGGCCGCCAGGCCGTCGGACACGTCCGCGGCCCCGAGGGCCTCCTCTGGAGCCACGGACCCGGCACCGCCGACCGGCACACCTACCTCGCGGACCCCTTCCAGAACATCCGCAGCGTCCTCGATGCCGACGGCAACGAGGTCGCCCGCGCCGCCTACGACGCCTTCGGGAATGCCCTGCCAGGCAGCGCCCCCACCGCCACCGCCTTCGGCTATCGCGGCGAGCCCCACGACCGTACCGCCGGGATGGTCCACCTCCGCGCCCGTGACTACCTCACCGACTTCGGACGGTTCACCTCGCCGGATCCATTCCCGCCCGACCCCGAGGCGCCACTCTCGCTACACCGGTACCTCTACGCCGACAACGACCCACTGCACAACGCCGATCCGACCGGGCTGTTTGCCGTGCCCGGCGTGCTGGTCGGCGCCGCGATCTGCCAGCGCCTGATGGGCGAGGCCATGCTCGTCTTCCGGCAGGTCCGGGGCGACCTCCGCGTCCTCGAGGAACAGACCACCGCCGCCACCCTCT
>JAGVUW010000492.1 GCA_019136035.1 Verrucomicrobiota bacterium
GGCGGCGCTTGGCTCGCGGCTGAGGGCGTCGCGGCTGGGCAGGGCCACGAGAAGGGCGGCGGCGACCACGGCCAGGACGCCGGCCAGGATGACGCGGCGCCAGCCGAGGGCGAAGGTCCCCGGCGTCGCGGTCTCGGCGGCTCCGAATGCCGCCGCCAGGGCCAGGGTGAGGAACCAGGCCGGGCCGCGCACGAAGGGATCCGAGATCAGGAGTGCGCCGAGGTAGAAGGCGAGGGCGGTGGCGCCGGCCAGAGCCCAGGCGTCACGGCGGCCGGCGGAGAGGAAGCGCTCGATGGCGCCGGTCAGGCCGACGATGAGAACCAGGATCAGGGCCAGGCCGGCCGGGTAGCCGGCCGTCGACAGGAGGATGCCCAGGCCGGACTGGGTGTCGGTCTCGATGTCGTTGACATTCGGGTTGGGGAGCTCACCGTAGGCGCGGCCGATGTACTTCTGGTAGGTGCCCAGGCCGACCCCGGTCCACGGCCGCCGGGCCGCCAGACGCAGCGCCGCCAGGGCGTCGACGTGGCAGGACTTCAGTTCGGCCGTGCCCGGCTTCACCGGCAGGAGGGTCCCCGCCAGGGCCGGCAGGCGGCCGAGGCCGGCCAGGACAGCCAGGGCCACCGCCAGGACCACCACCGTGCGGCTGAGGCCGCCCGCCTGACGCAGCAGGCTGGCGACCACGAGGAGCAGGGCCGTCGACAGGAGCAGGTAGCCGTGCGGTATGGTCACCAGTACCAGCACCGTGCCGAGGCCGGTCACCGCCCGCCGCCACCACGAGGTGCCCGCCCAGGACGACCAGAGAGGCTGCGCCAGGAGCAGGCCGCCGCCCAGGAAGAGGCTCAGCGAGACGCGGCTGCGGAAGAGGCCGGTGAAGGCGCCGCCGATGCCCCAGGGGAGGGCCATGACATCGGCCGGCGGCAGGACTGCGCCGAAGCCGTGAGTGCGGCTCTGCACGGCGGCTGCCAGGACATTCAGGGCCAGCATCGCGGTCAGGGCCAGGCCGGCCCAGGTGGGGCGCTCGCGCAGGAGCAGGGCCCAGACCAGGAAGCCGCAGAAGAGCTGCTGGAAGCGCTGGATGCCCTCGCTGGCGGCGTCGGTGCCGCCGCGCGCCGCCAGGCTGGCGACGAAGAGCAGCACCAGGGCCAGGGCCAGCAGGCGCGGGTAGCGGTACGTGACGCCACGGCGGAACTGATCCCAGAGCAGGCCCAGGAAGGCCAGGCCCATGGCGACATCGGAGACGCCGAGTCGGCCGCCCAGGACCGGGAAGCGGAGCTGCGTGGCCATGCAGAGGGCCGCCACTGCTGCCAGCGCGGCGATCCATGCCGGCAGGCGGGATGCCGCCGTGCCGACGCTCTCTTGGGGGATACCCTGGGGATCTGCTGTGCTCGTCATGCTGTGCACCCGTTGCCTCGGTCCATCACGCCACAGCGCCGTCGGTTCGGCGACGCCCACTCCAGCGGCTTACATACAGCACAAACGCGCGGGGTGGCGCTCCTATTGGGGGGCGCGCCGAGTGGAGGCAGGGCTGTCTGAGAGTCCGGTCCCGGTCCAGTCCTGGCAGCCCTCCAGGGTGACCGAATGGACGCCGAGGCGATCGTTGACCAGCCCGGGGGTGGAGACTGCGGCTCCTGCCGCCGCGGCCGTTTCGATGCGGCGGCGGTGCGGTCGGGATGGCGCGGCGTCCCGGCGGCGGTACATTAGCGTATCACGGAAGGGACCTGGCATGGCAGGCAGAGACCGCCGGTTTACCTACGAGCAGCTCGATATCCTCAACCGCGTAGCGCTGCACCTGGCCGAGGCGACCCGTCTGCGCGAGGCCCTGACGGTGGTTCTGGACACCCTCTGTGCCGAGGCGGGCATGGCGCGCGGCGTGATCACCCTGATGGCGCCCCAGGGTGACGAGGTCAGTGCCGCCATCAGTGCCGGCGACGTCAGTCCGGCGTATCTGGAGAAGATGCGTTACAAGGCTGGCGAGGGCATCACCGGCGAGGTCTTTGCCACCGGTCAGCCGATCTACCTGCCGCAGGTGCGCTCGGCCGAGCACTACCTGGATCGCAGCGGCATGCGTCGCGGCCTGGATGGCTCGCGCCTGGCCTTCTTCTGTGTGCCGATACTGCATCGCGGCGCCGCCATCGGGACGCTCTCGGTCGACATGGCCACCGAATCCTCGGCGACGCACGCGCGCGAGATGGCGTTTCTGGTGGAGCTGGCGCGGCTGGTGGCGCCGTTTGTCCAGCGTTGTCTTCTCGAGGAGCGCCTTGAGGTCTTCCAGCGGGAGAAGCTGCCCGGCGGTGCCTTTGGCAAGCTGATTGGCAAGAGCGCGCCATTGCGCGAGATTCAGACCCTGATCATGCGTCTGGCCGACGCCCGCACGACCGTGCTGATCACCGGCGAGACCGGGGTCGGCAAGGGCGTCGTCGCCGAGCTGATCCACCGCCTTGGTGCGAGCCGCCGTCAGCCCTTCGTCGAGGTCAACTGCGGGGCCATCCCGGAGAGCCTGATCGAGAGCGAGCTGTTCGGCCACGAGAAGGGGGCCTTCACCGGTGCCACCCAGCGCCGCATCGGCATCCTGGAGCGGGCTCAGGCCGGGACGGTCTTCCTCGACGAGATCGGCGACCTGCCCCTGACAGCCCAGACGCGGCTGCTGCGCGTCCTGCAGAACCGCGAGTTCGAGCGCGTCGGCGGTTCGGAGACCCTGCGTACCGCGGCGCGCATCCTGGCGGCGACCAACCGCAATCTGGAGGAGTCCATCCAGCAGGGCACCTTCCGCAGTGACCTCTTCTACCGCCTCAGTGTGTTTCCGTTGCATGTGCCAGCCCTGCGTGAGCGCGGCAAGGCCGACATCATGCTCCTGGTCGATCACTTCATCCAGCAGTTCTCGGCCGAGATGGGCAAGGAGGTCAGCCGCATCGACACTCCGGCCATCGACATGCTGACGGCGTACCACTGGCCCGGGAACGTCCGCGAGCTGGAGAATGTCATCGAGCGCGCCGTGTTGCTGGCCGATGGCAGTGTCATCCATGGCCACCACCTGCCGCCGTCGCTGCAGATGAACCGCTACGCGCCCCGTCGCGAGGATCTCGGCGACTTCGCGCTGCGGGTGCGCAACTTCGAGGTCGAACTGATCACCGAGGCCCTGAAGGACAGCAATGGCAACCAGACGGCGGCGGCGCGGCGGCTGGGCATCAGCAAGCGCATGATCCAGTACAAGATCGCTAAGTACGGCCTCGACTACCGGCGTTTCCGCAGCGGCCCGTCGTGAGGGCGGGGCGGGCGTCCGGGCGGGCCGTCCGGCGGCAAAAAGACGTCGTCGGCCCGCGCTCGGGTTTGACAGTCCGCCCGGGTCCGGTAAAGTATGGACGTTTTCAGGCTCGGGTGGCGGAATTGGCAGACGCGCTAGGTTGAGGGCCTAGTGGGGCAACCCGTGCGGGTTCGAATCCCGCCTCGAGTACCACATGCTTCAGTGTCCAGACGCCGGCGCCCGTCGCCGGCGTCGGCGTCTTCGGGGTCGACGTCGGGGGCGCCCCGGGGGCCACGGCGGCGGTTGCGGCCGGCGCCGGGCAGGGCGACTTCCGCGGAGCGATGGGCATGGCGCTGTCGGCCACAACGCGCACCCCTCCCACGAGCCGGCCGGCGGTTGTCCGGCGGGTCCGGTCGGCACGTCGTCTCTTCACCCTCCTGGAAGTGATCATCGCCTCGGGCATCCTGGTCCTGGCCGTGGCCATGAGCGTCGGCATCGTCGGCGCCGCCCGCGCCCGCATCCTCCGCGCCGAGTCGCGCTGGGGCCGCCAGCACCTCCTCTCGCAGGCCGCCGAGTTCTACCTGCTGGCCGGGCCGGCGGCAGTGCCGCCGCCAGGGCTCCTGCCGGAGGGCTTCTCGTGCGACATGACCCTCAGCCGTGTCGAGGACCTCTCCGATGCTGCCCTCGAGCCCCAGGACGGCTGGGTCCTGGGGCGTTTCGACATCCGTGTGTATGACACCGCCGGCGACCTGCTCTCGGAGTGCCAGGTCGAGAAGGTGGTACGTGAGGAGGACTGCGACTAGTGTTCCGGGTGCGACGCAGCGAGTCGGGTCCGATGGCCGCCGGGGTGGCGCGTTTCACCCTGCTCGAGGTCATCATTGCGGTGACCCTGCTGCTCCTGGTGGTCACCGGCATGCTCGGCTTCGGGCGCGAGATAACGCGCAGTTGGGAGAAGCTGCGGGCCGAGCACGGGCGCTTCCGCGACCTGCTGGTGCTGGACCGCGCCCTCGACGGCCTGCTGAGCAACGCGGTGCCCTTCACCTGGCCGGACAGCGAGGGCGAGTCGCGGCAGTTCTTCTTTGGCGAGAGCGACTACGTGCGTCTGGCCTGTCTGCGGCCGGTGACGCAGGTCGAGGAGGGCGCCCTGCGTTTCGCCGAGATCCTCCTCGACGACGGGCGCCTCATGGTGGTGTCGACGGCGCATCCCTGGCGCGATCCATCCGACGCCGACGAACGCAGCCGCACGACGGTCCTGGCCACCGGCGTCGAGAGCCTGGAGTTCTCCTATGCTGACTGGTCCGGCGACGATGAAGCGGACTGGGACGCGGGGCTGATCTGGGTTGACGAGTGGGACCCGGAGCGCACCGAGATGCCGCTGGCGATCTGGCTGACCGTGCGGTGGCAGGATGGCCGTGTTGAGTCCTGGCTGCGGCGGACCGCCGCGGGCTATCGAGAACGGTGGGGCAAATGGCAGCCGGCACGCGACAATCCATAGTGGCCGACCGGCGCCGGCCGCGGCGGGGCCGCCCTGGCGGGCGGTCGCGGGGCATGGCCCTGGTGGTGGTCATGGGCACGGCCGCCGTGGCGGCGGTGATGGCGGCCCATGTCATGCTCCTGAGCGAGACGGTCGCCCGTGAGGCGGCGGTGGCGTCTGAGCGGCAGGCCCTGCGCTACGAGATCGAGGGGGCCGCCGAGCGCGCCTTCTGGATGCACCTGGTCGACCGTCGCCTCTATGCCGACCGCAGCCTCGGCGTGTCGTCGCTGGAGCGCGAGGGCGTCGAGGAGGAGCCCTGGATGCTCGACGGCCGTCCGCATCGCCTTGCGGGCACGGCCTCGACCGTGCGCCTCAGCGATGCCCTGCAGGGCATCAGCTTCGCCGGTCAGGCGCCGGCACAGGAACTGCGCGAACTGGCCGATCCCGCCGACACCGAGCGACAGGAGGCCGTCGATATCTTCCTCGATGTCGTTGCCGACTATGTCGATGCCGACGACCTGACCCACCTGCATGGCCTCGAACGCGACGGCTACGCCGACGCCGGACTGCCCGGGTTGCCCCGCGATGCCCCCATCGAGTTCCGTGAGGAGGTCTATTGGCTGCCGGGCTGGCAGGACGTCCTGTACGGCCCGGTGCAGGTCATCCCGCCGCCGGGCATCGCCCCGGCCCAGGCCGGCCGCGGCAG
>JAGVUW010000445.1 GCA_019136035.1 Verrucomicrobiota bacterium
AACATGTCCTTGACGTCCATCTGTAACCCTCCTGTATGGTCACAGATAGTGTAGCCGTAATGACTGGGCCAGTCAAGTTATTTGGTTAGCGCTTATGGGGCAACGCCCTGGGAAGCCGGACATGACGCCTTGCAGGCTGGAAGTCTGCGACAAGACCGTGCGCGTCACACCGCCATGTCTCCTGCGAGCCGCCGCCACCGCCGCCTCGGCGCGGCTCTCGCCGGTCTGTTTACACAGCCTGTTGACAACTTGTTTACTTAGGCCCTGTTTCCGCCTTGGAATACCCCTGTGGATAACCTAAAAACAAGGCGGATGGCCGTCCTTTTGGCTGGCTGGTCAGGGGTAAACAAACGAAGTAAACAACGCTTGCATTTCCGGGTGGGAAGGGGCAGATTGTAGTGACAGCCCGGACGGTGCTGGTCGGGGTTGTCGGGTGAGTGAGGTTCAGGGAAGCCTTATGGACGCAGACACAGAACGGCGGGAGTTCCCGTGGCGGGTGCGTCTGGCGCGTCGGGGTCAGGGTCTGACCTTGGAGGCGTTGGCGCGTCGTGTCGGGGTGACGAAGGGGGCCTTGTCGCGGTACGAATCCGGCGACGTGCGGGTTTTGGGCGAGTCGACGGTCCGTCTGGTCTGCGAGGCCCTGGGGCTGCCGGTGCCGGAGTGGCTGTCGGTGGCCTTGCCGGCCGTGTCGGTGCCGTCGGTTGACGGGTTGGTGTCATCGGCGGTGCCGCACTGCTGTCTGACGCCGTTCTGTCGGCTGAACCGCCCGCTGCTGTTGCCGGGCCAGGTGCGTTTCCTGCCGTCACTGGTGCTGTCGCAGCCGGATGGCGAGGTGGTGTGTCGGTACTGCGGCGGGACGCTGGTGTCGGCCTGTCCGTCCTGCGGGGCGCCGTTGGAGCCCGAAAGCGGGGTCTGTCCGTCCTGCGGGGCCGACTACGTCGCGCCGGCGGTGCTGGATGCCCAGACCATGGCGCTGCTGCAGTTCAACGCGGCGGCATCGGCGCCGGCGCCCGTGGCGGGTTTGGCGCTGCCGTACTGGGCGCCGATGGCGTCGCGCCCGGCGGCGCGGGTTTCCGGGGTCGCGGAGAGCGGCTCGGCGGGGTCTTCTGGAGGCAGCGTGGATGGGGGCACTGCGTGAGTATCTTGGGGTGCTGCTGGGCATCTGCCTGATCGCGGTGCCCGGTCTGCTGCTGCCCCAGCGTCTGCGCCTGGGCCTGGATCGCGGTCTGCGCGAGGTGCTGGTGATGCCGGGTCAGGTTGTGACCTCATGGGTCCTCCTGCGCTGGGCGGCGCCGCGCCCCGTGGCACCGCCGGCCGGGGAGCCCGACGCGGCGGCGCACCAGCAGCTCCTCGACCGCCGCTGGCAGGCGATGCTGCCGCGGCGTGACAGCCGCGGCGCGGCCGCGACGCCGCTCTACCAGCACGCCTGGGACCTGGCGCTGCGCGACCGCTTCGTCTTCCTGAACCGCTTCTGCCGGGCGCCGGTGCTGAGCCGTCGCGTCGATCTCTTCCGCGACGGCCTGCGCCTCGGCTGCGGCCGCCGCGACCAGGTCGCCGGCGGCGCCCCGGTGTTCAATGCCGAGGGCTACCTGGTGGGCCTCGTCGACGAGGTCATGCCCTTGACCAGCACCATGCGTGCCCTGGGCTCCGGGCCGCTGGCGCTGTACTGCGACATCCCGGGCCGGGACGGCCTGCAGGGCGTCCTCGTCGGCGCCTGGCGCCGGCGCAGCGCGGGCGGGCCGGCGGCACTGCCCGGGAGCCTCGAGCTGCAGATCAGCTCGCGCGGCATCGCCGTCACCGTCGGCGACGCCGTGGTGACCTCGTCCGTCGCCGCGACCGGCCAGCAGGCGCTGGTGCCCGGCGGGATCCCGATCGGCTGGGTCGATGCGGTGGAGACGACTGAGGAGGGCTACGTGCGAGCCCGGGTGAAGGTCCCCGCGACAGCCGGCCGTCGCCAGCTCTACGTCGCCACCCGCTGGCCGTCGCCATCCGGGCCCTCCGTGACCCTGGAGCGTGCTCCCGACGCGGCCAAGGCCCGCGTCATGGCCGAGCTGCGCCGGGTCCTGACGGTCGAACGCGACCTCTTTCCCGGGGCGCAGCGGCAGCTCGCCGGGGTGCTGGCGGCGGGCCGTCAGGGCGGCCGACAGGCCGACGCCATGGCGCGCGTCGCCTTCGCCATCCGCCACCGCGACCTGCCGACCTACTACGACCACGCCGAGCCGGCCGGGGCCGCCTCGCTCGGGCTGCGGGCCGGCCTGGCCTGCCTCTGCCAGGGCGCCCTCGCCGGCGTCGTGGTCCGCGAAGACGAGCGCCTGCGGCTGCGGCTGCTGACCTCGCCCGAGCTGGCGATCCGGGTCGAGGTCCTGCAGCCGGACGGCCGGCGCTTCCGCGGTCTGCTGGCGCGTGCCGACGGCCCGCAGGCCATCGAGCCGGTCCCCGAGGGCTGGGCCTTGCCGGGTCAGCCGCGTCTGCAGGTCCTCGGTCTGGACAACGCCGGCCTGCCGGTGCAGCTCCCGGCGGCCGTGGTGACGGCGGCCGGCGGCGCCATTGCCCTGCCCGAGGGCATTCCGATCGGCACCCTGATCGGCGCCCGTGACGACGTCTTCGCACCCGCCTGGGAGGTCCAGCCGCGGGTGGATTTCGGGGCTCTGACCTATGGCGAGGCCCTGGTGCCGACGGTGACCCTGCCGGTGAGCCCGCCGGCGGCGTTGGCGCCGCCGGGTGCCGGTGCGGCGCTGCCGGCATCGCGGTCGATGCAATGACAGGACAGACCATGGCAGGCGAGATCACCCCAGTATCCAGCGACGATGCCGATGGCGGGCTGAAGGTCCCGTCCTCGCCGGCGCTCGGCCCGCGCGAGTATTGGCTGGGCCTGTTGGCGTCTGTGGGGTTCTGGACGCGGGTAGTCGCGGCGTCTGCGGCCGGTTCCGCGGTGGTGTCGGGGATTCTGGCGGCCTTTCCGGTGATGCTCTGGTGGCGTCTTCCGGTGTCGCTGCCGGTCTCGGCGCTGGTGGTGGCCCTGGTGGGCCTGCGTCTGTCGCCGCCGTGGGGGCCGGTGTTTGCGGCCTGCCTCGGCCTGATGGCTGACGCCGCCGGCCCCAGCCTGCCGGGGACCTGCGCCTGGTCCTACCTGCCGGTGCCGATCGTCGTGGCCCTGCTGCACCGCCACCTGCGTCGGGACCACCCCCTGACCCTGATGGTGGTCACCACCGCCCAGGCGGCGGTGCAGACCGCCGGGTCGGGCCTCGGGCTGCGCCTGGCCGGGTGGACGACGATGCCGGGCCACGGGATCCTCGTCGTGGCCCTGGTCACGAGTCTCCTGGGCATGGCCCTGGCGGGCGTTGCCGCGGTGGCGATCGAGGCCATCCGCATCCTGACGGCACGCCGTGGCCGGAGGAGGTCGCGATGACGGTCTCCGGTCCAGCCCATCGCGGCGTCGGGGCGCCCTGCCTGCTGCTGGGGGTGATCATGCTGGGGTCGCTTCTGGCCCTGCTGATGGTACAGAGCCGCCAGGCGCGCTACCAGGAGGGCGCCCGCGCCGCCTTCGAGGACGATGCGGTGCGGGTCACCTCCGTGTGGACCTACCGGGCGCCGGTCTGCGACCGCTACGGGGCGCCGCTGAATGTCACCACCGAGGAGTACGCCCTGGCGATCCAGCCCTCGGCTCTGCGCGACATCCGCAATACGCGTCGTCAGACCCTCGATCTGGTCGAGGCCGAGATGGCGCGTCTGGCGATCGACCTCTGGCCGCGCCAGGCGCAGATCCGGCGGGTGCCTCGTGAGGATATCGAGGCGCACCTGATGCAGGCCTCGCCGATGCCGCTGATCCTCTGGCGCGACCTCGACAGCGAGACCCTGCAACGCTGGCTCCTGGCCCGCCGCCGCTACCCGGCGGTCGAGCTGGTGCGCCTGCCGCGGCGGCTCTATCACCTCCCCGACCTGGCGCCCCTGACGCGCGGACGGGTCTACCTCACCCGCCGCGGCAGCACCCCGAACGACCGCGATTGCGACTTCCCCGACCTGACTATGGCCGGCTGGCTTGGCGCCGAGCGCTGGCGTGACCAGGACCTCGCCGGCCAGCCCGGCCTGGAGAAGCTCTTCCTCGACGCCGTGCTCTTCCGGCAACGCGCCTTGCGCAGCGCCGACCCGGTCACCGGCCGGCCGGTGGCGCTGACCCTTGACATGAATGTGCAGCGCTGGGCCCAGGAGGCCATGGAGGGCCTCAGCGGGGCGCTGGTGGTCATGCGCAGCGACGGCGATCTGCTGGCCCTGGCCGATGCCGAGGGCACGGCGGAGCCGCTGTCGCTGGCTGACCCGCACGAGCGCTGGCAGGGCCTCCTGCGGGATGGCCGTCAGAGCGACCTGTGCCGCTCGCTCGCCGATGCCACCGCGCCCGGCTCGACGATCAAGCCGATGGTGGCGCTGGCGGCGCTCGAGGCCGGCATCATCACTCCGGAGACGCGCCTGCGCTGCACCGGGGCCTTTCCGTACGGCGCCGGTGCGACGATCCACTGCAACAGCCGGGTCGGCCATGGCGAGATTGACCTCTATCGGGCGCTCGGCTCCTCGTGCAATGTCTACTTCCTCGAGCTGGCGGCCCGGCTCGGCCGCGAGCCCCTGGAGGCCATGCTGCGGTCGGTGGGCCTGGGGCAGCTCCCGGGCGAGGGCTTCGGCCCGGAGGCGCCGGCCGCCTCCCCGCTGGACGGTCTGGCGAGCCGCGGGGCTATCGATTCGCCGGAGTGGAAGCGCGCCAACTACAAGGCCCGCGTCGACCAGGTCTGGCGGCCGATCGACACCGGCTTCATGGCCATCGGCCAGGCCAACACCCGCATGACGCCCCTGCAGGCGGCGGTGATGGCGAATGCCGTGGCGACCGGTCGGCGGGTGCGGCCGCGGCTCTACCTCGACGAGCCGCACTGGGCGGTGCCGCTGACGGTGAGTCCGGCGGCCAGGGCGGCAGTCATGCAGGGCCTGCGCGAGGTCGTGCACCACCCGCGCGGCACCGGGCGTTACGCGCGGGTCGAGGGCATGACCCTGGCCGGCAAGACCGGCACCGCCCAGGTCGGCTCACCGCGGGCCCCCCGCAACGACGTCTGGATGATCGTGATGCACCCCGGCTATGCGGACGAGGTCCGCCTGGTGATCGCGGCGATGGCCCACGACCAGAGCAGCGGCGGCCGCGACCTCGGTGAGCGCCTCGGACACTTGGCACAACGCCTCCAGGAGTGGGAAACATGGAACGACGAACGGCGTCGGCAATGGCCCGATGGCGTGAACGCCGGCAGCGTAGCCGGCCTGGCGCCGGGGCTCTGAGCCGCCGAGCGGCCGCCGCGGGCGCCGCCGACGACGCCGACGGCGCCACCTCGCGACGGCGGTTCTTCGGAGCCGACCTCGATGCCGC
>JAGVUW010000701.1 GCA_019136035.1 Verrucomicrobiota bacterium
CGATCTGGCGGCCGGCGCCGCGGGCGCGGGTTCGGCCGGCGTGATCGCGGCGGGGGCCGGTGCGGCGGGGGCCTGGCGGGCGGCCAGGTAGGCCTCGACGTCCTGGCGGTGCAGGACCTCCTTGCCGCAGGCCGCCGCCACCTTGGCCAGGTCGACCTGGTGCTGTCGCGCCAGGGCCCGCGCCGCCGGCGCGGCCCGGAAGGCCGGCGCGGCCGGTACCGCGTCTTTGCTGTCGAAGGCGCTGAGGTCGACGGCGTCGGCCGCCGCGGCGGCGTGGGCCGCCAGGAGGGCCTCGTTCGTCATCCGTACCTCCGGCGCCGGGGCGCCGGCCGCGCCGATGGCGCAGAGGGCGTAGCCGAGCGGGACGGTGCTCTTCTCCGTGACGTAGAGCGCCAGCACGACGCCCGCCGCGGGTGACTCGAACTCGGCGACGGTCTTGTCCGTGATCAGCTCGACCAGGACATCCCCCACGCCGACCTTGTCGCCGACCGCGACCTGCCAGGGCCCGATGGTGGCCTCGCTCATGTTCTCGTAGAGCTTCGGCAGTTCAACGATGACGGTCTCGCTCATGGTCTTCCCTCGGCGATGTTGGCGGCGGCCATGGTCGCGCGTTTCAGTCCAGATGCGCCAGGACCTCCGGGTTGAGCAGGCTCATGGCGCCGAAACGGCCCGCGCCGGCGTGGCGCAGGTTCGCCAGGCAGGCCAGCGCCACCCGGGCACAGGCTTCATGTGTACTGGAACTGACGTGCGGTGTGAGCAGGACATTGGCCAGCCGCCGCAGATCCTTGTCAGGCCGGCGCGGCACGTAGGGCTCGTTCTCGAAGACGTCCAGGCCGGCACCGCGCAGGTGGCCGCCGGCCAGGGCGTCGTAGAGGGCCACCTCGTCCACGACCGCGCCGCGGGCGGTGTTAATAAGGATAGCGCCGGGGCGCATCTGGGCGATGGCCGCGGCGTTGATGAGGTGGCGCGTGTCGGCGTGCGCCGGGACGTGCAGGCTGACGACGTCGGCCGCTCGCACCGCTTCGCCGAAGTTGGTGGTGACCTCCTCGACGCCCCACTCGCGGCGCAGCTCGTCGACGTCGCGCAGGCGCGGCCCCATGGCCACGACGCTCATGCCGAAGCCCATGGCGGCACAGCGCGCCACCCGCCGCCCAATGGCGCCGGCGCCGATCACCGCCAGGCGCCGGCCGCGCAGCTCGAGGCCCTGCACCGGCGACCAGGTATGGCGATCCATGCTGCGCACAAAGCCGGCCAGGCTCCGGGAGACCCCCAGGAGCAGGACCATGGTGTGCTCCGCCACGGCGTCCTCGAGCACCCCCGGGGTGTTGACCACCAGCAGGCCGGCGGCGCTGGCGCGGGCCTTGTCGATGCCGTCGTGGCCGACCCCGAACCGCGCGATGACACCGCCGCGCGGCAAGGCCGCGTAGAGCGGCCCGGTGTAGGGCTCGACCCCGAGTACGACCGCGCGGGCCGCTTCGGCCGTGACTGCCGCCGCGACCGCCGCCTCGGGCGGCGCCGCGATCACGACGCGCCAATCCGCGACCTGGTCGAAGACGGCCTTCGCCTTGACGTACTCGGGCTCGGTGATGACGACCGTCTGCTGACTCATGCGTCGGCCTTCTCCGGCACCCCGGCGGCGCCTGTCTCCGGCGGCACCTCGAGGCTGATGCGGCCGAGGCGGCCCTCACGGAAGTCCTTGAGGGCGGCCGTGGCGCTGCGTTCGTGGTCGATGCGGCCGCCCGCCTGCAACAGCCCGCGCCGGCGCGCTACGGCGGCGATGAAGTCTGGGTAGGTCGTCGGCGGGGCTTCGAGGCCGTAGCGCGACCACGCCGCCGACGCCTCCGGTCGGCGTGACAGCGTCACCCAGAGGAACTCGGCCAGGAGCTCGATGCCGATCACCTCGTCGCGGATGCAGCCGGCCAGGGCCAGACGCAGCTCGTGCTCCTTGTCCGCAATCTTCGGCCAGAGCACCCCGGGGGTGTCGAGAAGCTCCATGTCCTCGCGCAAGGGCACCCACTGGTTCTGGCGGGTGACGCCGGGCTTGGGGCCGACCTGCACCCGCCGACCGGCGCTCATGGCGTTGATCAGGGTCGACTTACCGACATTCGGGACCCCGGCGATCATCACCCGCAGCGGCCGCGTGCGCGCCAGGCGGACGCCGCGCTCGGTGCGCGCCGCCTCGGCGAGCTGCCGCCACGACGCCAGGAGCCGCGCCGGGTCGCCCAGGCCCTGGGCTTCAACCAGGAAGACACGCTCGCCGGCGGCCTCGAAGTGCGCCTGCCAGCGCCGCGACACGCGCGCGTCCGCCAGGTCGGCCTTGTTCAACAGCAGCACCGCCGGACGGCTCTGCAGCATCTCGCGGAAACGCGGATTGCGCGATGAGGCCGGGGCGCGGGCGTCGACGACCTCGATGACGAGGTCGACCAGACGCAGGACCTCCTGCATCGCCCGGCCGGCCTTGAGCATGTGCCCGGGATACCAGCCGCTCAGCGACAGGACGTTGAAGGGTGATTCAGTCATCCGCGACCTCGCCCCCCGACGCCGCGAAGCCGGTCGGCTCGAACAGGCGGCTCTCGGCAGGCAGCGGCTCGTCCGCGCCACGCTCGACCACGATGCGCCAGCCCAGGCCGAGCTGCTGACGCGCCCACACCGAGACCGCCAGCAGGGCATCCATGTCCCAATGCGCCTGCGGCGCGCCATGGCGCTGGCAGTGCGCCGGATCCCAGCACAGCCCCGGCTCCAGGCCGCACAGCACCAGAGTGCCCTCCGGGCCGAGCGCCGCTACCTGCCGGATGATGCGCCGGAAGGTCTTCTGGACCGCGTCGCACTCCCAGCACAGGCCGGCGTCACGGCGCCCGCCCGCGACCTCGCCCGGGGTCGCAGCGCGGCGCGCCTGCGGCGGCGCCGGCCAGTCGCGCAGGTCCAGCCTGAGCGCCGGCGACGCGGCCGTGCCGGCGGCAGCGCGGACCATCGCCTCGCCACGGGCGCTGAAGGCCACCGGGACGGCCTCAGGAACCGCCGCCGCCGGCGGCGCGTCGCCGCGTCGGCCGTTGGGGCCCTCCCAGGCCAGGTACCAGGTCAGGCGGTAGATCCGCGCCACCGGCGCGACCTCGGCGCAGGTCATCAGCGGCTCGCGCGCGAGGCGCAGGCCGCCCGGCTCGAGGTGGAGCTTGTAGTTGCCGGCCTCGGGCCCGAAGCCGAGGTTCTGTTCCCAGCGCCAGACATCCCCGCCGGTGCCGACCTCGACCCGCACGCCGTCGTCGCGCTCGAAGACGAGCCGCAACGGCGGCCGGTGCCAGTGGCCGATCATGCCCGACGCCGGCGCCTCGGCCGGGATGTCCTGCCAGCCGCCCTGGCGGCCCTCGGCGAGGTGCTGCGCCGGCGGCAGGCAGTAGAAACGCCGCCAGCGGCCCGGCAGAGTGAAGCCGCCGATGCCCAGATGACGGCGCACGATGGAGCCGGGCGGGAGCTGCAGGTCGGTGACGACGCGGGCGTGGTTGACCGCGTAGCGCAGGGACTGCTTCACCGAGATGCCGGCTCCGAAGGGGTAGCGCCCGGTGGTCTCGACCGTGGCCACGCCGCCCTTGCAGGCGACGCGGAAACGCTCGCTCAGCGCCAGGTCGGCGCCGAGGTCGTCGATGTAGAAGGTGACATCGCGCAGCCAGGGCTCGCCCTGGCCGTCGCCCAGCTCGAAAGGCCCATCGGCGCGACTGGCGTCATGGCGTGCCAGCCAGTCGCCCTGGGCTGGCCGGATCTCACGGGTTGTCGGCGTGGTGGTATCCATGTCAGGCCAGCCGCTCGATGGTCTCGTCGATCGGCTTGCGACTCTGCTCGGCGGGCTCCTCAGCCGCGAAGCCGAGCGGCGTCAGGGCCACGACCTCCCAGCACTCCGGCAGGCGCAGCGCCTGCCGTGCTGCCTGCTGGTCGAAGGCGCAGATCCAGCAGGTCCCCAGGCCCTCGGCCGCCGCCGCCAGGACGAGGTGCTCCATGGCAATGCTGGTGTCGATGACGTGGGCGCTGCTGCCGTCAAAACGCCGCCAGGCGGTCTCCGTGTTGCCCAGCGCCGCGACGATCACCGGCGCCGCCGCCAGCCAGGCGCGCGGGTAGCAGGCGCAGAGCCGACGGCGGATCTCGGGGTCGCTGATGAACAGGAAACGGGTTGGCTGGTTGTTGCAGGCCGAGGGCGCCAGACGAATCGCCTCCGCCAGCCGCGACAGAGCCTTCTCCGGAACGGCCTCGGCGCGGTACGAGCGGATGCTGCGACGCCGGCGCAGGGCTTCGTAGAACTCCATGGTGGCGGGCTCCTTCGCTCTGGGGTGGTTCATGACGCCCTAATGTAGCCCGCCGGAGCATGGGGCACCAGACCCCCCCGGCCTGCGGCCGAGGCGGGATGGTCTGACAAGTCTGACAGGTCTGACCGGTCTGACCGGCCGGCCTTGCAGCGGCGCCGCCCGCCCCCTGGGAACGCCGAGCGTCGGCTCGGCCTCCGGCGGGCGCCGGTGGACGGCGCCCGTGGTCGCGTTCGGCTCGCGCGACCTACGCGAGCGGCGCCGGGGGCGCCGCCGGCGCGGCCGCCGGCTCTTCCACGGCCGCCGTTGCGGCCGGCGCGTCGTCGGTCTTGGCGGCCTTGGCGCGACTGCGGCGCGGCCGCCGTGTCTTGTCATCGGCGGCAGTGGCGGCGGGGGCGGGTCCGCCCAGGCGGGTGCATCCCGGCCCGGCCAGGGCGCTGCGGCCGCTGCCCTGTTTGCGCACCTCGATGCGCGTCGGTATGCGGCTCTTCATCTGCTCGATGTGCGAGATCACGCCGATCATGCGGCCTTGCGTATGATGCAGGCCCTCCAGGGTCGTCACGGCGGTGTCCAGGGCGTCGCTGTCGAGAGTGCCGAAGCCCTCGTCCAGGAACAGCGAGTCGACGCGGAGGCGTCCGCCGGCCATCTCGGCCAGGCCGAGGGCCAGGGCCAGCGACACCATGAAGGTCTCGCCACCCGAGAGGTTCGAGATGGGCCTCTCGGTGCCGCCCTGGTCGCGGTCGACCACGGCCGGGAGGAGCTCTGTGGCGGTGGCGGGCCAGACCGCGCGGTAGCGTCCGCTCATGCGTTCCAGGTGCGGGTTGGCGGCATGGAGGAGTCGCCGCAGGGTGATGCCCTGGGCGTAGCGCTGGAACTTCGTGCCATCGCTCGAGCCGATGAGGTCATGCAGGCGCTCCCAGCGCTGGAAGCGCCCGGCCTGCCGCTCGATGGCCGCGATGGCGTCGGCGGCGCGCTGGCGGCGCTCGTCGTCGGCGCGCCGCGCCTCGCCGTCGGCGCCGACGGCGCTGACCAGGGCATCGCGCCGGGCGCGGGCCTCGTCGCGTTCCACGACGAGTTCGGCCAGCGTC
>JAGVUW010000425.1 GCA_019136035.1 Verrucomicrobiota bacterium
CGGTCGGTCTTCTCGATGTACTCGGCCAGGCGGTTGAGCACCTCGTTGAGGGCGCCGGAGGCCTCGCCGGCGCGGACCAGTCCGATGTAGAGGCGGTTGAAGGAACCCGGGTGGTAGGCGAGGGCCTCGGAGAGGCTCATGCCGGCCTCGATCTTGCGGGCCAGGTCGCCGGCCAGGCGGTGCATGGTGCGGTAGCGCAGGCCCTTCCGGTACTGCTCGTGGAGGGTCCGCAGCGACATCAGGAGCGGCAGGCCGGCGTCGAGCATGGTCGAGAGCTGCCGGGTAAACAGGGCCAGGAGCTTCGGCTTGAGGACCGGCGCCATGCCGAGGCGCTGCAGGAGACTCGAGCCCCGGCTCGGCGTCGTCGAGACGGCCTTCTCGAGCCGCGGCCGCTCGGCCCGGGCCTGCTCGATCTTGGCCTTGAGCTCCTTGCGCTCGCGCTTTGCCGTGGCGGTGTCCGCCCCGTCACGACGGCTGCGCCAGACCTCGATCGGAAAGAGGTGCTGCCGACGCAGCTTGGCCACGGCCTCGATGTCATCGGTGGCACGGAGCTGGCCGCGCAGTTCGCGGCCATTGTCGTCCATGGCCAGATACTCGAAGACGTGGACCTCGACCTGGCCCGCGCTCTTCACCGGCGGCAGGTCCTCGTGGCCAGGCTTGAAGTTCATGCTCGACGCGTCTCCGTAAGATGCCGACAGTATAGATGGAACGGGGTGACCCTGCAAGCACCTTCCGCGGCGGGGGGCATGACAGGTTTGTCGGCTGGGCGGGACTCGGAACTCATCTCGCCTGCAGGTTGTATAGAAACCTATAGAACAGGTCCCGACAGGGTGCCCAGTCCTAACCTGGATTGTGGTTTCGACGCGCGTCGCGGTGCGCCGCTTGCTCAAGGTTAGCCCTGAGCAAGAGGCCGCAAGTGCCTCGCGTCGAAGCCCGAAGGGTGGCCGGTTCACGGGCCGCCGTGCGGCGCGTGAAGTGGTCAGGCTAAGTTGGGGGAGTCCCAGTCGGGATCGGGATCGCTATCGAAATCGCCAGGCGTGCCGTTCTGACAGGAAAGGACCGGACGTCGATCCCGATCCCGATAGCGATCCCGATCCCGAGGAGCCGAAATGCCAGGTGGGTGATCACCCCCTCCTTCTTCGCACCGACAGGAATGTCATGCACCCCCGCGGCGGGCCGGGGCTGTCTGGGAGTCCGGTTCTGGCACCCCTCCAGCGCCCGCCGGGCGCTTGCCGGCCCCGATCATGTCACCATGGAAATCGCGGTCGATTTCCACAGGAGGGTGCGCGGTTCGTGGGCGCGCGTTTCCGGGGGTCGTGCTCTCGCGCGACCCCCGGCTGCGACCTGGCACCCCTTCAGGGTGGCCGGGTGGTCGCTGAGGCCATCGTCGATCAGCCCTGGCGGCGCGGCGGACCAGGCCCCTCCCCAGGCCCTTTTTCGCAACTCTGCGAAAGGCGGTATGTGCGGCGGCCGGGCTGATTCCGAGTCCGCTGTCCGGCGCCGGGGCCGTCGCGAGGAGGCGCAGGCCGCACGTTGGAGCCTCCAGGCGCCGGTGCCGGCGTCTGACGGCCAACCTGGCGCGAAACCTGCTTTGGGGCTAGGGTATGGTCGCGATCCGGGCCGCGCCGCGGGCGCCGCCCGAGGGAGCGGCACGACACGACGCATCGGGGACCCGTGCGGCGCCGGCGGCGGCGGCGGCGGGCCTGTCAAGCGGAAGGCGCACGTATGGAGACGATCTCGCGGGGTGTGCAGAGGGCACGTCAGGCCGGGCCGCGGCGCTTCAGCCTGATCGAGGTCGTCCTGGCGCTGGTCGTCATCACGTTCGGTCTGATCAGCGTCCTGGCACTGCTGCCGGCCAACCTCCGGGCGACGCGCGATTCGGTCGCGGACACCCACTCGTCGCAGGTCGGCGAACACCTCATCCAGGTCCTGAGCACCGCCATCGAGGACGCCCCCGACGATGCCACCTGGGCCGCCAAGGCCCTGGCCCTGCCGACCACGAAGCCCGACGCGGCCGAGCCGGGCGAGGGCTGGACGCGCTGGCTGTCGCAGGAGGGAGTCACCTACTGGCGCGCCGGCGACGACCAGCAGCTCGTCCGCGTCGACATGCGCCGCGCTGGCGCCGACTACTCCGAGTTCTCCGCCATCTGCCGGATCTGGCGACAGCCGGTCACCATCTCCAGCTACGAGGATGGCGCCTGGAGCACCCGCACCCTCCCGGACAGCGTCGCCATCGGCCTCCAGGTCGAGGTGAGCTGGCCGGCCCAGGCGCCCTACAGCGGCCGGCAGAAATCCCTCTTCGCCCTGAACGTCTTCCGAAAGGCCTCGTGACGCCATGAGCTGCCGATCCTGCCGGCGCCGCTTCACCCTGATCGAACTCCTGGCGGCGATGGCCCTGATGGTCATCGTCGCTCTGCTCTCGGTGCGCTTCTTCTCAAATCTGCAAAACGTCCTGCAGCACTCGGCCGGCCGCACCGCCAGCCACGAGGACGCGCGCCTGGCCCTGGGTCTTCTGGCGCGCGACCTGCAGACGGTGGTGGCGCGGGCGAACGACGTTCCCGGCAGCGACATCCGCATCCATCAGCCGAACAGCACCAGCCTCTGGTTCGTGACCGACTCGTCGGCCGACTCGACCGGGGCATGCTCGTTCGTCGAGGTCGGCTACCGCCTGCGCGGCCAGACCCTGGAGCGCGCCTGCGTGGACCAGTCCTCGGCCGCCTGGAATCTCTACGGCGACCGCGACGACGCCAGCGACCAGGACGGCTATCAGACCGTCATCGACGGCGTCACCGGCTTCCAGATCGTCTGCTACGACGGCCAGTACGTGCCGACCACGCCGGACCAGACGACGCAGTTGCCGAGCCTGTTCAGCATCCGCATCTCCGTCCTGGACCCGGCTGACGCGGCGCGCTGGCAGAGCCTGCCGGAGGCCGACCGACCGGCCTTCGAGATGCGCGCGGCGCGGACGTTCTGGAAGACCATCCGGCCGCGCTGAGCGGCATTCCTGAGAAACCCGCGAGAGCCCCGCCCGCACGGCGGCGATCCTGGCACGCTTCCTGCTGAAAGTCGGCGCGACAGGATTCGCAGCGCTGCGCGGGGCCGGCCTGGCGACGGGTTGCCCTGAGGGCGGCGGGTCTCGGGAGAACGCAGGACAGTTCCGACCGCATCGGCAGGCGGGTACGGCAAGGGAAGGCGAGGTATCCAATGCACCCCACGACGAGACGTTCCGGCCAGCGCCGCAGGGCGGCACAGCAGTCGGGCATGACGTTGCTGCTGACGCTCGGTTTCCTGTGTGTGCTTCTGATGCTGGTGCTGTCGTTGGCGCTGGCGACGCGTGTCGACCGGCGTTCGGCGGCAGCGGGCGTGGAGCAGGTCCGCAGCCGTCTGGTGGCCGACTCGGCGCTGGGCGAGGCGGTGGCCCGTCTGCGGCTCGACTTTGCGGGCGAGCGCTACCCGGCGGACCGCTTCCTGGCGCCTGACAAGAGCTCCGCCTGGGCTGGGCGGCGCTACCTGGTCAGCGGCGGCCACGACACCAGCTCTGCCGGTCTGGACGAGGCGTTGGCGGTGCGGATTGGCGGTCAGCGCTTCACGCCGTCGACGGCACCGGCAGCGGGTGCCGGCTGGATCCCGATGCTGGGACAGCAGACGGTCGTCGATGCCGAGGGCAAGCCGACGCAGGTTGACGCGGTGGTCGGGCGTTACGCCTACGTGGTCATCGACCAGTCGGGGATGATCGACCCGGCGGCGGCGGTGCAGATCGGCATCCCGGAGGACGAGGCCGTGCCGGTGACGGGCGCTTCGGTCAGCGAGATCAGCCTGGCCAGCCTCGGCCTGAGCGACGTCAACCGCTTCCTGCCCGACAGCCGTGACGAGGCGGTCTACGGAGCCCTGCCCGCGGCCACCGGGCGCTGGTTCAGCCTCTCGCACATGATCAACGCCCTCAAGCCGAGCGCCAGCGATATGAGCCTGACCTCGCGCACGCTCTTCCCCTTCAGCTACGACCGCGAGCAGTTCTGGCGCGACCGCGATGCCGATGGCGTCTACGACGTCGGCGAAGAGGCCGACCGCCTGGACATCCATGCCTCGGCCGAGCTGAGCAAGATCTACCAGACCCTGGTCGGCCCGGTGCAGGACTACGGCAGCCGCGACGACCAGGGCCGCCTGAACGCCGGCTTCGATGACTGCCGGTGGCTGCAGAAGCTCGATGAGAATGCCTGGTTCGTATCGTGGAAGAACCGCGCCTTCGCGACCGTCGCCGAGCCCGAGCGCACGTGGCGTGCCCGCAGCGTCGCGGCGGCCCAGGTAGCCGCCAACCTGGTGGACTATGCCGACCCCGACAGCCAGCCGACCCTCGCCTACGTCGACCACTCCGGCCAGATCCACCTCGGCACCAGCGGCGCCGCGGTCAGCAGCGTCGCCGGCGTCGAGCGCACCTGGGGCGTCTCGCAGGTGTCCATGCGCATCGAGGCCGACGCCTCCGAGGCGCCGACGGGCTCCGCCGACGACGAGATCGCCGGCGGCGATCCGGCGGCGGTGAATGTGCCCTTCCACGTCACCAACGGCAAGGTCATCCCCGAGGTCGCCTACGAGGCCTCGGTGACCATTCTGGGGGCGCAGCTCTCCCTGCACCAGTATGAGGGCGGCCCGCTGATGTGGTGGTGCCCGGTGACCACCAACCTCACCGTCGGCTCGACCACCTTCGAGCCCTGGGGCGACATCGATACCGCCGCCAGCGACATCCAGGACTTCAACTACCCGAAGAACTACCAGGTCCCGAACTCCTTCCCGGCGAACACGCCGATTGTCGTCAGCGGCAAGTTCTGGAACCACCCGTACAAGAACAACAAGTACGACACCAAGACCTGGGAGTGCTTCCGGTCGCTGGCCAGCAACGAGGACAGCGACCATGTCAAGGTCCTGGTGGACGGCGATGCGGTCCCGGCGATCACGACCACCTCCGGCGTCCAGAATGACGTCGCCTACTACCTGCAGGACTACGTCGAGGACGGCCTGATCTCGCTGCAGCCCAACCAGGCGATCTACCTGTTCGAGACGCGCACGCCCACGCAGGGGGCCCGCGACTACCAGGACCTGGTCGTCCTGGTCACCCTGCGCCGCGCCAGCGAGGCCCTGCCGACGATCATCACGACCTTCACCGCCCAGGGCACCTGCAACATCAACCCGAGCAACAACACCGACATGGAGTTCACCCTGACCAAGCCGAACGGCGAGCGGATCCTGCGCGACGACCTGCTGTACAGCCGCAACCGCCTCATCTACAACGGCGACTGCACCTACATCCGCTTCCGGCCGAAGGGCAACAGCAACGACAACTACATCATGGTGAACGGCGCCCGCTACGACGTTCAGAACGGCCGCCTCTACGAGTTCTTCGGGCCGATGACCGTCAACCTCTACAACGACAAGTACGGCAGCAACGGCCGGGCCATGGGCCACTGGTGGCTCGGTCTGGCGGCCACGGCGATCGAGGTGCACTGCGACGAGGTGCCCTACACCGAGGAGGTCGTGCCGCCGACGAACACGACGCCGGTGACCGACCCGCTTCCGGAGCCGGGCGCCGGGAGCAGCCTGAAGCTGCGTGCCGGTTTCCAGGTCGAGCTGGCCTTCCCCTGGGCGGCCGACGCCGCCACCACCTGCCCGCCGTCATCGGTTGAGGTGAGTTACACGATCGAGGCCGTGACCTCGGCCGGGAAGACCCTGACCTGCAGCGGCACCAAGGCCGTCGCGGTCGACGCCAGTGCCGTGGTTGATCAGGGCACGCTGGCCTGGACCGGCGCCTTCGACATGGGCGACTGGGTGACCCTCGAGGACGCCTTCAACACCACCGGCACGCCCGAGCTGAACACCTACACCATCACCCTGGCCCGCATCGACCAGGTCCGCGTCGTCGATCACCTCGGCATCCCCGGCGACGTCGTCCCCTCGGCCTCGGAGGCCCTCTACGAGGCCGCGGCCACCACGGCGGTCTCGGGTGACGAGACCTTCCACGTCGGCGTCACGGCGCACGATCCGTTCATGAACGACCGCGGCTTCCGCAGCGCCGACTTCGCGATGTTCTGGACGACGACGCCGGAGGCCTTCGGCGAGCTCGACCAGGGCCTCGAGACCGCGCCGGCGGGTATGGGCGAGCTCGAGGTCGCGTACCACTCCGGGCTCTACACCGGCATCTGC